>DAOUZD010000145.1 GCA_030665795.1 Dehalococcoides sp. | reverse complement strand
GGGATTATCGGGGAGATAGGCTGTACCTGGCCGCTAACGGATAATGAGCGAAAAGTCCTGTGCGCTGCGGCTATAGCTCAACAACGAACGGGTGCTCCCATAACTGTACACCCAGGTGCTTACGATGAGGGGCCACTAGAGGCTGTCAAAGTGCTCAGTGAGGCCGGCGCTGACCCTAGGCGGGTAATCATTGACCATATGGGGCGTACTATTAAGTCTCACAGCGCTCGATTCAGGTTAGCCGAAACGGGTTGCTACCTTGAATGGGACCGGTTTGGCTCAGACGGGGAGTACCCCATAGTGCCGCCCTTTACCTATAATAAGCTGCCTGATTACCCCAGCGATGCCGAACGCCTCAATCAAATCATCCAGATGATTGGTGAAGGGCACTTAAACCAGATTCTTATATCTCATGATACTTGGATTAAAATAGAGCTCACCCATTTTGGTGGTCAAGGGTATGCTCATATTTTGAACAATGTCATTCCCTTAATGCGACAGAAGAGCATTCCTGAGGAATACATACGTACAATCACGGTTGAAAATCCGAGGCGAGCATTGACCTTCACCTAGACCAGCCCCACATCCTGAGCAATCTTATCATCTATTTGTCGGATGTGATAGATATATTCGAGAGAAGTAAGCCCGCAATTCCCAATCATAACGGTGGTGGCTTTGTGCTTACGCTGGCTTACTATTTAACGCAGCTAACTAGACGAGGGAGGTATGTAATATGGGGAAGAATTTAATAACCGGCGGTATGGGATTCGTAGGCGTCCATGTGGCAAGACAACTATTAGCCGAGGGTGAGGAGGTAGTCCTCTTTCAAAGGAGGAGCCAGTTGCCACGTAGTGCCGCTGACCTTGAAGGTAAGGTAAAAATCATTAGCGGTGACATCAGTAACTGGGTGCATGTGGTTGATGCGGTAAGGAACAGTGGCGTTGACTGCATCTACCACACCGCGGCATTACTAGGCAAGGGCTGCGCCGCAAGCGCCGCCGCCGGCTTTCAGGTTAACGTCGTGGGAACCTTCAATATTCTGGAAGCCGCCCGCATTCTCGGCGTCTCCCATGTCCTCTACACCAGCACCGGATACGCCACTAGCCTGCCCCCGCCGGGGAGATTCTTCGACGATACCCTGCTGAAACCAGCAAGTATGTACGAAACTACCAAGTTCTGCTCGGAGCATCTGGGGGCGCAGTATTCTCGGCAGTATGGCATTAATTTCCGTGGGATTAGAATTGCCATGATAATCGGCCCGACGCGGCAGCTAAGTTACCTTTATGGTGATTACTCCGGAACCATAGAGAAGGCAGCCCAGGAAAAACCCTACACCATCCACGTAGACCCAACCGTGCCCCAAAGTCTCATCTATGTCAAGGATGTCACCCAGGCCCTGATTGCCCTGAGGCATGCTGAGAGCGCCAAACTACGGCAGACGATGTATAACGTGCACGGCTTCACGGCGACAATGCAGGAAATAGCCGATACGGTGAAAAGATATCTTCCCCAGGCCCAAATAGACTTTGACTGGGATAGCAGCGAGGCAATGAGACTCGCCAGCCTGGACAATAACTTTGAGATGGACAATACTGCCGCCCGGGAAGATTTTGGCTGGCAGCCTCGTTATCTGCTAGATGAAACGGTACTGGATTTCATAAGTGAAGTTAAAGCCGGGAAAGCGGGTTAATCTAGACAACAGGGTACCCCGGCAAATAATGTTTTATAAATGCCAGCCAGGTATATCCAGTCACTTGAGTCTGGGCTAAGTAAGGTTGGGCTTGCCCCTGATGATATTGACCTGGTAATAATCGTTCATCTTCACTCAAGCTTCTCTCTACCGTTTGAATAAGCCGTCCCATGTCAACGCTCCTCTTTGTGATCACCGTCATAGAAAATCTGAGGGTGACACAACAGATACAACAGCGAGCCAAGAAAAGTAATAAACACTATTACTACCGCCCATGGCCATTTTCGCCCCCCCAGCACTCGTTTTCTGGCTGCCAGGTCTTGCAGCAACATTATTGCCAGCACCCAGTGCAGTATACCGAACAAGACAAGCCGCAAAATCCATTCTAGTTCCGTGGACATGCCCACCTCAGATTTCGACTCTGGTGGAATTATACGGGAAAAAGCGCAAGGAAGCCATAAGGGTATAGGGGCAGGTTATGTTGAGTTCAATGTTCCAGCTCAACCTTTTTGCGTTGGGTAATGTTTCTGAATATGGCAAGCTGGCAAACTGTTCCATCTGAATCAATATATGGTGAAGCCAGCACCTCATAGGTTCTGCCATCTGGGAAGTTGTATTCCCATTTCTCAATGGCACCATTTATGACATTTGGTAGTTTGCAGATTTGCGGGCACGGCTCATCAAATTTGTGTAGATATTCGTAGCAATGAGAGCCAATGCCCTCACCGAAATCTCTTACCAGGCTTGGATTCATAAAGCGTATCCTGTAGTCCGGGCCAGTGACAAGGACTCCGTCTGCCATTCTCTCCAGTATCCCTAGAAGTTTATCTCTCTCGCTTGTTAGCAGAGCCTCAAGATGGCTGCGCCGTTTCGACTCACTACGTGCGATTCCAGTAAGGCAACCTATGGTGCCGGCAATTATAATAAAAAGCACCGTCCTCAGTAGTGGGTCAGGGAAGGGAGATATAAAAAGAGCGCGGGGTAGGATGGTATTGACGGCAACAATGGTAACGATTACTGCTGCTTTGACCCCAAAGACGTAGCCAGCATAGATTATTGGCGCCAGAAAAAAGAGGCGATGTACATCGTGCACACCGTAGAAGAAATCCCAGCGCAAGGCTTCCCATCCAGTGAAGTCCACCAGTTCCCCAAAGTAGTAGAATAGGGTGCAGCCCCCAAGTAGCAAGACCAGTATGTAGAAATGGCGTCTTCTCGGTACCCCCGAGACTGCTTGGCGACCGAAGGTAGCCTTATTCACCTCATCCTTCCTTGCCCGATTAGAACCTACGAGAATATTCCTTTGCTGTGATACCATTTTCAATCCGTATAGCCAGATTGGTCAGCAGCATCGCGGCTACTTAGCCTCCACTACTGCCTTGACACCCTTCTCACGGGCAGCCCTTGTCTTTTGTGCCTCTTTAGCAGCTTGGAAAATACCACCGATGTTTAGGTCCCAAACAAATGCTGCCGGGAAGAGAATGACGGGTATTGCTACCGCTAACGCTATTACTAACTCCCACTGCATGGCTCACACCTCCTTTCTTTTATCTCTACTATCAGCTTACCACCGGCTAACAAACTTAGCTTCCGCCGTGATACCTATTTCTAACTTCCAAAAAGACCTAAACTAGCCACCCTTGCCTAGTGCTTTGCGCCTACTGGTAACTGTCCCCAACTAGGTAAATACACCTACCCACACT
>DAOUZD010000195.1 GCA_030665795.1 Dehalococcoides sp. | reverse complement strand
ACATTCCCGAGGGCATTGCGATATCAGTGCCTATCTTCTACGCCACCGGCAGCCGTCGCCGAGCTTTCACCTACTCGTTCCTATCAGGAATAGCTGAGCCGGTAGGTGCTCTCATCGGCTATGGGATTCTACTCCCCTTCTTGACGCCCACGGTCCTATCGAGTATCCTGGCATTCGTAGCTGGTATAATGATTTATATAAGCTTTGACGAGATACTCCCCCTTGCTCACCGATATGGGTACGAACACCTCGTCATCATAGGGGTAGTGACTGGCATGTTGGTTATGGCAGTTAGCTTGTTTCTGCTTCTTTAGACCAGTAACACGGGACGTGTATCAGAGATGTTGAAATGCCGATTTTCACTAAGGAAGGCTAAAGAAATATGGCATCAATAACCGCCCTAAATTTGGGTGTGTTTAATAAGCCTGATGTTTTCAGTTCTTGTTTAACGGTAACGACGACAGGAGGTGACCGATGGCACAAACGGATGAAAACTTGAAAATCGCTTTCGCCAGCGAAAGCCAGACCAATATTGAATACCTGGCTTACGCCCACAAGGCTATGGATGAGGGGTTGATGGAGATAGCCCAACTTTTCCGGGAAGCGGCTGGAGCAGAAATAGTCCATGCCCTGAGTCATCTCCAGGCTATGGGTGTTATCAAGACGACAAAGGAGAACTTGAGGGAGGCGGCTGAAGGGGAGGACCTGGAAATCCTGTCAATGTATCCCAAGTTTATAGAGGAGGCTGAAAGCGAGGGAAGAGAAGAAGCCGCTAAATCTTTCCGAATAGCCTTTGAAAGAGAAAAACACCACCGAACCATGTTCCGACAGGCTCACCGACTTTTTAAGTAGCTTTTTATTCTCTGACATTGCCAGGGCCAACATAAGGGCGGTATACGCCGATTCATCATTTAGCTATTGCGTAACCGTCAAAGTTTCTGTTTAATTGCATCCGGCACTCACACCGGCTTCACCTACTGGTGGGTAGGAAGCCTCATTGTGGCCATATTGACAAGCTGCCGTTGTCGTGTATACTATGGGAAAGAGGTGTTCAATGCCAAAGTGCCCTAATTGTGGTCAGACGACTGCACGAACCGAGGATTGGGCGTGCCCATGGTGCGGTTATCCTCTATTATCGGAGTCTTATGAAAAGATACCAAAGACTTATAGACAACTGAAAGAAGAGGCACTGTATACGCAGGAACCACCCGTGACAGAGGAAACTGCGCCATCTCCTCCACCCACTCATGGCACTTTACCACCAACACATACACCGGAGCCTGAACGTGAACCAATGCCCGAGCCTGAACCTGAATCAATGCCTGAGCCACAACCTGAGCCGACGCCGGAGCCTGAACCTGAATTAGCGCCTGAGCTAGAATCTGAACCAGTGCCCGAGCCTGAACCTGAATCAATGCCTGAGCCACAGCCTGAGCCGATGCCGGAGTCTAAACCTGAGCTAACACCAACCGCAATAGAGGTAAGTGTTGAAGAATTGTCTTCAGCTTATAGGGTAGATAAGGTGGCAGCGGATGCCAAATTCACGAATAGGATTCTTAAGGTAACGGGAGTAGTGGACAGAATAGTAGTCAACGATATTCATGATGTTTACTATATTATTCTAACTAGTGCTGAAAAGAAGGAAGAATGGAACGTCCGGTGCACGTTTGACAAGAAGCACGCACCTAAACTGAACCGATTGACAGCAGGGCAAACGGTAACGGTGCAGGGCGAATACGATGGCTACAGAATAAACATTCTTATGAGAGATTGTGTTTTAGTCCCCTGAATTCATAACAAGATTCTGCACGCCCACGAATTCATCTCTGTTTTGGGGTACGTGTTGCTGACGACGCAAACTTACATAGCTTAAGCGGGCGTCTCCTCCTTCGACTGGCTCAGAACTACTAGGTGGGGTTAGGTTTTTTTTATCTACAAACGCCTCTGGACCAGCTCCACCACCTCCAGGGGGTGCTCGGCGATCTCCACACCGACCTGCCGAAGAGCCGCTACTTTGCTTTGAGGTGTGCCCATACTGCCCTGGATGATGGCGCCGGCATGACCCATCCGTTTCCCCTCAGGGGCATTGCGGCCGGCAATGTAGGCTACCACTGGCTTGGTCATCCACCGGTCTATAAACTGGGCTGCATTTTCCTCCTGGACGCCCCCCACCTCGCCCAGAATCACTACCAGGTCAGTGTCCGGATCCTTTTCAAAGAGCTCCAGCAACTCAGGCATGCTGGTAAACACCACGTTGTCAGCCCCGATACCGACCACAGTGCTCTGGCCGATGCCCGCAGCTGCTAAGTCAGCGCTGACCTCATAGGAGAGAGTGCCACTTCGTGAGACCACTCCGATGCGACCGGGGGCGAACAGGTTCCCCGGCATGATTCCCACCTTGGCTTCGCCGGGGGTGATGATGCCAGGGGTGGTAGGACCCACAAGCCATACCTCCCGCTCTCTAGCATACTCTTTGATCTCCATAACGTCGTGGACCGGTATGTGCTCTGGAATGACGACGATAAGCCTAATA
>DAOUZD010000022.1 GCA_030665795.1 Dehalococcoides sp. | reverse complement strand
TGGCTGATATGGGCTACCATCATCATCCTCATTTTTACGGCCACCATTTACGGACTCAATATTGGTTTTCGCCGCACCGCTTTTACCATCGCCATTAAAGGGCACCTCTCAATACTGGGGGCTGTTATCTTCTTTCTCATTGCCTGGAGCTACCGACTCAAAATCTTTGACCTTCTCTACTCCGACCGTAGCGTAATATTTGGGGCAGGCTATACTGATGTCCATGCCCAGTGGCTGGCATGGCGGATTCTCATTGTTATTGCCGTGATAGCTGGTGTGCTGCTGTTGATTAGCGTCCTCCGCCACTGGAGACACTCCCTAATTATACCCATAGGATTATGGGTTGCCTCCGCCATTATATTTGGCAGTATCTATCCAGCCATAGTTCAGCGATTTCAGGTAGAACCCAATGAGCTGGCCAGAGAAACACCTTATATTAAGCCTAACATCCAACTAACCCGATTGGCCTTCGGGCTTGACCAGATCGAGGAAAAGGATATCCCGATTGAAGTTGCTCCAAGCGAACAGGACATTGCCCGAAATAGTGCCACGATAAATAATATCAGGTTATGGGATTACCGTCCCCTCAAGGATACCTACAACCAGATACAGTCGATAAGACTATACTATGATTTTAATGACATTGACGTTGACCGCTACCAAATTGAGGGTAACTATCGTCAGGTACTGCTCGGGGCACGAGAGCTCTCCCCGGAAAAGCTTGCCGCTCAAGCCCAGACCTGGATTAATCGCCGTCTCCAGTTTACCCACGGCTATGGTGTCGCCATGAGTCCAACCAATGAGGTAACTGAGCAAGGTCTACCCAATCTTTGGGTCAAGGACGTGCCACCTGTTGGCATGATTGAGGTAACGAGGCCTGAGATTTACTTTGGTGAGAAGACAGGTGATTATGTCATTGTCAACACCGGAGTCGAGGAATTTGACTACCCCAAGGGAGATACCAATGTCTATACCAAATTTGAAGCTGAGAGCGGTATAAAGTTGAATTCCTTCATCCGTAAGTTGGCTTTCGCCTGGGAACTCGGCGACATAAACATCCTTATTAGTGGGGAGTTGACGGCGGAGAGCCAGCTTCTTTACCGCCGCAACATTCAGCAACGAGTGCAGCATATTGCTCCCTTCCTCAAGTTAGACAGTGACCCGTATATGGTGATTAACGATGGCAAACTGTTCTGGATACAGGATGCTTATACTGTTTCTGACCGGTATCCCTATTCCCAGCCCACTACAGAAGGAATCAACTACATCCGCAACAGCGTCAAAGTAGTGATAAGTGCCTATGACGGCTTAATTACCTTCTATCTCATCGATCCAGAAGATGCCGTAGTCAATACCTATGCCGCTATCTTTCCGGCTCTATTTACCCCAATAGAGGAAATGCCAGAATCACTCCGGGAGCACCTGCGCTATCCCCAAGACCTTTTCCAAGTACAGGTATCAGTGTATCAAACCTATCATATGCAAGACCCCAGAGTCTTTTACAATAAAGAGGACTTGTGGACAACCCCAGTTGAAACCTATGCCGATGCTGAACGAAGTATGGAACCTTACTACGTGATAATGAGGCTGCCCGGTGAAGAGCAAGAGGAATTTGTGCTGATGCTTCCCTTCACTCCCACCCAGAAAGACAACATGATTACTTGGCTGGCAGCGCGCAGTGATGGTGATAAGTATGGCAAACTTATTGCCTATAATTTTCCCAAGGATAAGCTGATTTACGGACCAAGACAGATTGAGGCACGAATCGACCAGGATCCAACCATCTCCAGTCAGCTTACCCTGTGGGGGCAGAAAGGGTCCCAAGTTATCCGCGGCAACCTGCTGGTGATACCTATCGAGCAATCGATTCTTTATGTCGAGCCAGTTTACCTCAAAGCCGAGAGAGGACAACTGCCAGAACTGAAGAGAGTCGTTGTCGCCAGTGGTGACCTGATCGCTATGGAACCGACCCTCGCCCAGAGCCTGACTGCCATCTATGCTGGCTTATCCACGGAAGAGCTTCCCACAACGGCCCCTCCACCCACCCCAAGGATGCCTGCCGAACTAGCTAAGCTAGCTGAGTTAGCCCAGGAGCATTATGCTAAAGCACAGGAGCATCTCAAGGCAGGTGATTGGACTGGCTGGGGAGAGGAGCTGCAAAAGATGGAAGAAGTCCTGAGCCAACTGGTAGAGTTAACCTCTCGTCAAGAATAAATTAAGCCGATAAATATGTTCTCTGGGTATTCGGATGGTTCACAATTCGTTCCCTGACCCCCATGTCTAATAGTTGCAAGTTGCCCAATACGTTAGTATAATACTATGTAGTTACTCTATGTATTATATTAGACGAGGTAAAAATGGAGCCAAGACGAGAATTAATTAAAGGGAGTGCTGATTCCCTGCTTCTCTGCTTAATTGGACAGCAACCAATGTATGGTTATCAGATTATCAAGGAGCTTGAGAAAAGGAGCCAGGGCTACTTTAAATTCAAGGAAGGGACCCTTTACCCAGCTCTCCACCGCTTAGAAAAAGCCGGTTTAACTCTGAGTAAGTGGCAGCTGCTGTCTAACGGGCGGCCAAGGCGTTATTATCACATCACGGCTAAAGGGCGCTCTAAGCTGGCCACGGAGAGAATCCACTGGCAGGGCTTCCTGAAGGCCATGAATCTGATTTTTCAACCAGCCAGTCATTAAAGGGTAGGAGCAAATGACAACCGCACTGAGTCATTACCTAGAAGATATTAGAAATAATTTAAGGATTGATCTCCCTGAAGAGAAAGAAGTCATCAGTGAGCTAGAGACACATATCGAAGATAAACTCCAGGAACTGAAGGCGGCCGGGCTCTCTGAAGAAGAGGCAACCGAGACTTGCCTCGGGCTGCTGGGCTCAACCAAATTGATCGCCCAGCAGATATATGAAGCCCATAGCCAAGGCAGTTGGCGACAAGCACTACTGGCTTCAATGCCACACCTACTTTTTGGCATATTGTTTGCTCTCAACTGGTGGCATCATATCGGTTGGCTCTCAATCATGCTCACCCTAATCCTAGGTACCGTAATCTATGGTTGGCTGCATGGTAAACCAACTTGGGTTTTCCCATGGCTGGGCTACTCTTTACTACCAGTGGTGATAGTTGGTCTCCTTTTACCTCATCTACCTGAAGGATGGTCATTGCTGACCATACCCCTCTACTTCCCTCTGGCCCTATGGTGGCTATTCTGTATTGTGATTCAAACCACCAAGCGAGATTGGCTATTTAGTTCTTTAATGCTACTGCCAACGCCAATTATCATCGGCTGGTTTTTAACGGTGGCGCCAGATGGCCGATTCACCGAGTACACTTTGCAACGCGTGTATTATTTTGCTCCCTGGATTGGACTGAGCTTTTTGATTTTAGCACTAACTATAGCTGCCTTCATTCGTCTACGACAGCGCTGGTTGAGGATAGCTTTATTAATTATCTCGGGGCTCCTAACACTGACTATGGTTGCCTATTATGCCGGTGGGAGGCTCAGTTTGTCCACCTTTGCCGGGCTAATGCTGGTGATGTGGGGACTTTTCCTAGTTCCACCACTGCTGGAACGGTGGCTAAGAAAGGGTCGACGAATATTCAAGCGCCACATAAGTTACCCGATTGCCAGTATGAATAGCGAATCAGAGGAGGTCTGCCATGAAAAAGGTAGCCATCGTCACTGATAGCATCGCTTGCCTCACCAGGGAATTAATCGAGCAGTATGGGATTGAAATTATCCCAATCAACTTCTATGCCGGAGGCAAAGTCTACAAAGACTGGGTTGATATAACCCCATCAGAGGCGTATGAATTATTCTTAAGGGACCCTGATTCATTCAGAACTTCTGCCTCTTCCGCCGAAGATTGTATTAAAGCCTATCTCAACGCAAGTAAGCAAGCCAGGAACATACTTTGCATTACCGTGTCAGTCAAACTCAGCGGTGTCTATAATGTTGCCCTGCAGGCCAAAGAACTAGTCAAAGCTGAACTTGATGATACTTCCATAGAGGTGCTGGACTCACTTACAGCCACCCCTGCTGAAGGTTTTGTTGTTTTGGCTGGGGCGCGGGCAGCCGCGGAGGGGAAGAACCTAGTTGAGGTGGTTAGTGCCGCCAAAGAGATGCGAGACAAAGTGAGTGCCGTTGTTCTTTTAGACACCATCCGACATGTCTACCGCTCCGGACGTATACCCAAGATAGCCTCTCAGGTAGGCTCGATACTCAATATCAGGCCAGTTCTTACCGTTTCTGGAGCAGTGCATTTTACTGGAGCAGTGAGAAACCGGAAGCACGGTATAGAGCGTATCCTTCGAATGATGAGAAATAAAGTGGGGCGAAGTCCAATGCATGCTGCCGTGTTTCACGCCTATGCTCCTGATGAAGCCGAACGGCTAAAGGAACGGGTATCAGCTGAATTCAATTGTGTCGAGTTGTGGCTTTCCGAGTTTAGCCCAGTAATGGGCTATGCCTGTGGCACGGGAACCATCGGGCTTGCCTTTTACACTGAAGACTAGGAGAATAATATGAGCGCTTAATCGGCTCGTTTTCTCGTTAGAAGGCCGTTGGAGTTATGAAATAATGATATTCAATGCGATTATCGCTATGGCTATTGGTTATCTGCTAGGCTCTATCCCTTCGGCTTATATTGTCGGCCGCATGATAAAGAGAAGCGATATTCGGCAAGTGGGCGGCGGTAATATAGGCGCCTTAAACACCGCTCGGGAGATAGGTCTATTACCTGGTTTAGCGGTTCTCATTGCTGACACCGCCAAGGGTTCCATCGCCGTGCTTATTGCCCAATGGCTGGGCCTCTCTTTGATATGGATATTCATCGCTGGCTTCGCTGCCGTGGTCGGACACAACTGGCCCGTCTTTCTGAGATTTAAGGGAGGCAAGGGCGCCGCAACTATCCTGGGAGTGCTTCTGGCTCTGGTCCCCGGTGAGTTTGCCATTAGCCTCACCATAATAGTGATAGTCATCGTCATTACCAGCAATGTCAGGCTGGCAATTGCCATCGGACTAGCCTTCCTGCCTTTGATTATCTGGCAACTCAATGGTTCCGGAATGTTTATCGCCTATTCTCTCGCCCTTTCCCTCTTTCTCGGTGTCAGGTCGCTACCCGGCACCAGGGAAGCCATGGCGAACATTGGTGCTACAAAGGGTCTCATTTTTGATCGAGAGTATCACTTCTGGCAAACCAAGAAAAGTAGATGAAGAAAGTAGCCATTGTTACTGATACCACCGCCTGCATTCCTCAAGAGCAGGTGGAAAGGTATGACATTGAACTGGCGCCAATGACAATTACCTTTGGGGATAAGGTCTACCGTGATGGGATAGACATAAGCCCCACCAAGTTTTATGCTCTTCTCCAGCAGACAGAGAAACTTCCTACCACTTCACACCCGTCACCTGACACTTTCCTTAACGCTTACCGTAACACCAGCCAGAGAGCGCAGAGCATCCTCTGCATCACCATATCATCTAATTTCACTGCCACCCTTAACTCAGCGAAGTTAGCTGTGGAGATGGCAAAGACCGCCCTCCCCAATGTAGTTATAAAGGTACTTGATTGTGGTACCGCCGCAACGGCGCAAGGACTTGTGGTTCTGGCTGCCGCCAAGGCGGCAGCTTCAGGAAAAAACTTAAATGAGGTAATAGAAACAACTAAGAGTATAATGTCCCGGGTGCATTTATTCGCCGCGCTAGATACTCTTCATTATTTAGTTAAAGGCGGCCGTGTGCCCCAAGCCGCCGCCCTAGTCAATTCACTACTTAAGATAAAGCCTATTTTTACCCTCAATCATGGTGAGGCGCACACGGTTGCCCTTCCCAGAACCATTCCCAGCGCAATGAAACGCATATTAAAGATGATGGAAAAGAAAGCAGTCGAAGGGCAACCGCTTCATGTGGCGGTGATGCACGCTGATGCTCCGGATAAAGCAGTGACACTTAGGAATCGAATTGCCTCCCAGTTTGATTGTGCGGAGCTGTTCATCACCGAATTCACCCCGGTAATGGGGGTTCACACTGGCCCCGGGTTACTTGGCGTTGCTTTTTATAGTGAGGACTAAAGGGAAAACTCAGGTGCATTTCAACAATTAGGCACACAATTCTGGCAAACTCACTAGCGGAATGAAGGAAAACATTTTATAATCAAAGTGTGGCCGAGATTCAAGTTGTTTCTGATGCGCAGCGACTATCGGAAAGTTTAGGGCAGCTTCCTGAACCGGTAGTAAAGCCAGTCTTTATTGTCGTCAGTGGCCTGCCCGGCACCGGAAAATCCTATTTCTGCAAGAAACTAGCCGAGAGACTTCCGTTTATTATTCTGGAAAGCGATACCCTGCGTAAGACTCTTTTCCCGGCGCCAACCTATAGTCCGCCGGAGAGTTCACGCCTTTTCCAAGCCGTTCACCGCCTCATCGAAGGACTCCTAAAAAAGGGAATACCCCTTATTTTAGATGCCACCAATCTGTCCGAGCGGTATCGTGAGCGCTTGTATCATATTGCTGACCATTTGGATACCAAGCTAATTCTGGTACGCGTTGAGGCACCACCTGAGGTAGTTTACCAACGACTCAAAGCCAGGACAGCAGAGACCAATTCCGAAAGCAATTCCGACGCTGACTGGGCAGTGTTCCAGAGGATGAAGTCCTCAGTTCAGCAAATCCGTCGTAACCATTTTGCCGTGGATACTTCTAGAGATATTACCCCTGTCCTGGATAAGATTGTGAGAGAAGCAAATAAGTGAAAGGAGATTTAAGCTATGGAGATTAAGACCATAATTGGTGATATCACTAAGATTAAAGCTGATGCTATCATGGTGAACTTTTTTGAAGGCATGGAAAGCCCTGACGGTGACATCGCGGCGATGGATAAAGCTCTGGACGGGGCTATTGCTCAACTTATCAGCCAGGGTGAGATTAAAGGCAAACTTAATGAAATTACTCTCGTGCATAGTCTGGGTAAACTGCCGACGGCTCGGGTGGTGGTTGTAGGATTGGGTAAGCAAGCCGAGCTATCGACCAATAAGATTCGAGGGGCAGTAGCTGAGACCTGCCGATGGTTACGGCAGAAGAGCGTCGCCACTATAGCTACCACCGCCCAGGGCGCCGGAATAAACGGTATAAGCTTCGAGGATGCGGCTCAAGCCGTAGCCGAGGGTGCCCTCCTCGGTCTTTATTCATTCCGCAAGCATATAACCAGAGAGGAAGACAAACTCGGTGAAATCAAGCAGTTCTTAATCATTGGCAGTGACGAGGCGAAACCCCATCTTGAAGAAGGCAGCGACAAAGGCAGAGTGTTAGCCGAGGCAACTAACCTGGCCCGTGATATGGTCAATGAGCCCGCCAACTATATGACGCCAAGCCACATGGCAGAGACAACGATGAAACTAGCCAAGAGTTACGGATTGGAAGTCAGCGTTCTCGAGCGGGAGCAGTTAGCGGAGCTAGGCATGGGAGCACTGTTAGGGGTTGCCCAGGGAAGCCGGCAACCGCCCAAATTCATTGTTCTTCACTATAAAGGAGAGGATTCTACTGAACTCAATGTAGCCTTAGTTGGCAAGGGGGTAACCTTTGACTCGGGTGGCATTTCGATCAAGCCGTCAGAGAAGTTAGAGGAAATGAAGGGAGACATGGCCGGTGGTGCGGCGGTCATCGCCGCCATGACTGCCATCGCTCAACTCAAGCCAAAGATTAATGTTACGGCAATTGTTCCCGCCACAGAAAACCTGCCCGACGGTAACGCGCTGAAGCCAGGTGACATTCTGACGGCAATGAACGGCAGGACTATTGAAATTATCTCAACAGATGCCGAAGGGAGGCTTATTTTAGCCGACGCTTTAAGCTATGCCAAAAAACAGGGCGCTAAACTGATGGTTGATGTGGCCACGCTAACCGGGGCGTGCCGAGTGGCTTTAGGAGATATCTGTACTGGTGCCTTTGGCAACAATCAGGAGCTGGTAGATAAGGTGATTGCGGCAGGCGCTGAAGCTGGAGAGCTTATCTGGCAGATGCCAATGTATGATGAGTATAAAGAGCAAAACAAGAGCGATGTGGCCGATATCAAGAATGTTGGCGGTAGATTGGGAGGAGCAATCACTGCCGCTAAGTTTCTGGCTGAGTTTGTTGACGAGACCCCCTGGGTCCACCTGGACATTGCCGGTACCAGTCTGGGCGAAAAAGAGCGAGCCCACCAAGTTAAAGGGGCTACCGGAGGACCGGTACGTACCCTGGTAAATCTTATCCTTTCTCTGGCTAAATAGCAGTCGAATTAGATAAAAAGGGGAAAAATCAATAGGAGAACTTCCGGCTAACACCCAGATTATAGTCCTAAAACCAGCGCTATAGGAGGAAAAGTAAAATGATAAAGATGTACTATGACCAAGATGCTGACCTGTCATTATTGGATGGGAAAACCATCGGCATTGTGGGCTACGGAAGCCAAGGTCATGCCCAAGCCCTAAACTTGCGGGATAGTGGGTGTAAAGTAATTGTGGCCGATGTGCCCGGCAGTGCTGCCTGGGAGGCGGCCGAGGCTGCCGGCTTTGCTGTGTCCGAGGCTGCTGAAGTTACTCGGAAAGCAGATATTATTGTCTTTCTTGTCTCTGATGACTTTCAGCCACAAGTCTATCGCGAGTCAATTGAACCGGGGCTAACCGCCGGTAAAGTTCTTCAGTTTGCCCACGGCTTTAATATTTACTATCACCAGATTACACCACCTCTCAATGTTGACGTAACCATGGTGGCACCCAAAATACACGGAGTTTTGCTGCGGAAACTCTTTACCGAGAACCAAGGTCCACCAGGAAGTGTTGCGGTTTACCAG
>DAOUZD010000167.1 GCA_030665795.1 Dehalococcoides sp. | reverse complement strand
GTGACCGATTCATCACCGAATATGGGCTGCCGCTCTATGACGCCAACCTGCTTACCAGCTCCAGAGCAATGGCTGACTACTTTGAATCTTACATGAAAGAAGCACCCCATAGCTGGTCGCCCAAAGAAAGCGGTAAGAAGGTATCTAATTGGTTATTGGGCGAATTCCTTCGCTTGCTTAATGCTACTAATACGGAAATAAAAGATTCTAGGATTACCGCCAAGCGGTTTTGGATGTTGATAGATTTTATAGAGCGCGGGGTGATAAGTGGCACTAGTGCCAAAGCGGTATTTGAGGAAATGTTTAACACGGGGAAAAGTGCGGCCGAAATTATAAAAGAGCGCGGACTCAGCCAGATTAGTGATACCCAGCAACTTGAAGGCACTGCCATTGAAGTGATAAACTCTAATGCTCAAGCGGTGGCTGATTTTAAGTCAGGGAAGGAGTCGGCGCTTAAGTTTCTGGTTGGGCAGGTGATGAAGGCGACTAAAGGTCGTGCCAATCCAGCGGTGGTAAACGAAATATTGAAGAAAAAACTTGCTGCAGGCTCAGATACGGGAGAGAAAGGGTAAGATGCAAACCTATTTAAGTGTGGCTCAGATAGTATTGGCGGTTGCCTTGACGCTTATCATCTTGCTTCAAGTTCGTGGTGGTGGGCTGGGGGGCATCTTCGGTCAGCCGGATACCGTGTATCGAACGAAACGGGGCGTGGAAAAAACAATGTTTCAACTTACCATTGCTCTGGCCGTTCTATTCATTATCATCTCCGTAATAACACTCAGACTTAGCTAGTAACCAGTTGCCGGAGAGCCGGGAATTGCAATGTCTGATACATCAGGCAGGGAAGTAATGCTGGCACTTTTCTTGATGCCGAAGGGGGTGGTGAGGTAAAAATTAGGCTAGAAAACCAATAAATTGTCCTTTTTTTGGCCTGTAGGTATTGACAAATGGCCATATGTTTGCTACTCTGCTTCACAGAATTAATTTTAGGAGGTCAAAAAATGCCGCAAGCATACTGTATGAAGTGTCGGAAAAAGGTTGAGATTAAGAATCCTCAATCGGTTACCCTGAAGAATAAACGCCCGGCAACACAGGGGACATGCCCTAACTGTGGTACCAAAGTATTCCGCATCGGTAAGGGCTAAAAACTTAATCTAACCTTCCCGCAATCCTGTATTTGAGCATTATCCAATTTAAAGGCAGCCTGGGAGCACGGAGGGACTTGGCTTCGGAAGTTCTCCGCAGGGAACTTGTTGTCGCTAAAGTTTATTATTTGAGCCTCTGGTTATGAGTACCAACTCATAGCTACAGGTGGTATTGTGATAACTGAAGGCATTGTCGTTGGCGATGCCTTCTTTTTTTGGTATAATTAATTTCGTGGTGGGGTTGTGGCGTGGCTACCTGTAGTATCTACCATCCATCGACGATAACCCAGAATAACAAAGGACGGACGAGATGGGGCAGGTTCTCTCAACCAGGCGGCAGCTACTTTCTTGGCTTACTCTGTTTCGCTTAGGCGCTACGGCACGGGGGGTTCTCCCCTTCCTTCTCGGCGCCGTCATTGCCTGGAGCCAGGGAAACCCAATCAATTTGGCGGTACTGGCCCTTTCCTCAGTAGCTGTTACCTTTATCATGCTGATGACCTTCCTGATTAACGAGTATTACGATTTTGAAGCTGACGTGATAAATAAAGAATTCCATCGGCTCTCTGGAGGCAGCCGGGTTTTGCCTATGGGGCTTATTCCCAGGCGGCAATCACTAATTGCCGCCCACGTTTGCCTCTCTCTTGCCGTGGTCATCGGGCTCTTACTGCATTTCTACTACCAGACTGGTCCCTTTACTATCCCTCTCGGCGTCGTGGCTATTTTCATCGGCTATTTCTATACGACAAAACCTTTCCGTTGGTCATACCGCGGGCTAGGGGAAATAGCTATCTGGTTTTCCTGCGGCTGGCTGGCAACCTTTACCGGCTACTACCTTCAGACCGGGCGCTTTGATATGGTTACCACTCTGGCCGCTTTGCCGGGAGCCACCAGCGTCTTCTTGGTCATCCTGATAAATGAAATCCCTGACATTAATTCCGACCGGATTGCTGGGAAAAGAAATCTGGCCGTCAGGCTGGGGAGGAAAAAGACAGCTATTTTATATAGTGTGGTCCTGATATTATGCTATCTTAATATCATCGCCATCGTCTTTTTCGGTGTGCCCACAATTACCGCATTTCTGTCCCTCATCCTGGTGCCGCTTATTATCTGGAATATTATGACCATTAGGAGGCACGATTTAAGCAGCACCGGGATACTGGAAGGGCTGAGCCTGAGAACCATGCTTATCGACCACCTGATAACCATTATCTATACCATCGGCTTTATCGTTGCCGGGCTAAGTTTAATCACCATAAGAATTGATTACTTAATCTTCATCGCCGTTGCTTACGTTCTTGTCTTTGGGTTGGAAGGATTAGGAATATTTTCTTCAAAAATGGTCGCACAGCAGTAAAACCTTTCTACTGGCCGCCCACGCTGATACTACGGCAGGCAGCCAGTGCCCTGTTCTTTGGCTATCTGGTGGGCTGGCGGAAGCTCCCTCACTGGTTGCTCAAAGGCAGCAAGACATTACCCACTGCGGCGGGAGCCATCGGCATGGGCTGCATCGGCTTTCCCATTCACCCCGTATGGGAGGTAACCAACGCCTGTAATCTCAAGTGTGAGCAGTGCCATGCCAGCTCGGGTAAACCTCTGCCCAACGAGTTAAACACTGAAGAGGGTAAAAGACTGCTGGACGGTATGGCCGCGATTGGTGAGTTTCGCATGCTCGCTCTGGGTGGCGGTGAGCCACTGGTCAGGCCGGATATCTTTGAACTGGTCGCTTATGCTCGTGGTTTGGGACTGGAAATATCAATTGCTACCAACGGCACTTTGCTTACCCCTGAGATGGCCAGGGAATTCAAAAAGATGGGAGTGGCCAACATCGCCGTGGGGCTTAATGCCAATGACGAATCAATCCACGAGCAAATCACTCGCGTTCCCGGCTCATTTGCCCGGACCAAACAGGGCATTTACGC
>DAOUZD010000192.1 GCA_030665795.1 Dehalococcoides sp. | reverse complement strand
AAGGAGGTGGTGGTATGTCTTTAAGTCACCGGGAAAGAGTCATCAAGGCGCTTAGCCACCAAGAGCCAGACAGAGTACCCTTTGACCTAGGTAGCACGCCAAATAGCAGCATCCACGTATTGGGGTATCAAAAATTAAAGGCCTATTTTGGAATTGAGGCCGAGGATACCATTATCCATAGGATGATGCAGACCGTAGCGGTGCATGAGCCTGTCCTTCAAGCACTCGACATTGACTTACGTTATGCAGGGCCAGGAGCACCGGACAGCAAGCCAGACATACCAGTTGGTGAGGACGGTTATCAAGATGAATGGGGAGTGATACGCCGCAAACCCCCCAGTTCTCTCTATTATGACCTGGCGAAGTCTCCGCTGGCGGGGCCAATAACGGTCCAGGACATCGTTAACTTTCCCGTGCCTGACCCTACTGACCCTGGCTATACTCGAGGGTTGCGCGAGCGACTTTTGTACTACCGAGAGAACACTGATTATGCCATTGCGTTGCGTCTCCCTTCAGCGTTTGTCCACACTACCCAGTATTTACGAGGCTTTGAAGACTGGTTTATGGACCTAGCCGCAGATAAAAAATTGGCCGGCGCCTTATTTGACGCCGTCACGGAACAGAGCTCCGCCTTGGCTGAAGAAATCCTAAAAGTGGGGGGTGACCTCGTTGATGTGGTAGCTTTCAGTGATGACATGGGGTTTCAGAATGGGCCGATGGTTTCCCCTGAACTTTACCGCCAGCTATTCAAGCCCCGCCACCAAAAATTCTTTGATACGGTTAAGAAATACACTTCCGCTTTTGTTCACTTTCACTGCTGAGGTTCTATCTATAAGCTACTACCAGACCTAATTGAGCTTGGGGTCGATGTCATTCATCCGGTACAGGTAGCCGCCAAAGATATGGATTCCAGTATACTGGCACCGGAATTTGGCGATAGGTTGAGTTTCTGGGGTGGTATCGATACCCAGAAAGTATTGCCTACAGGAACCACCGAGGAAGTAAAAGCTGAAGTCAGGCAACGCATCAGGGACTTTGCGCCTGGCGGCGGATATATCCTTGGTGCGGTGCACGATATTCAGCCTGATGTGCCGGTGGAAAACATCATCGCCATGTACGAAGCCGGAAAAGAGTACGGCCGGTACCCGATTGCTCAGGACTGAGGCGATTAGTCGCTTACACGCCACACCACTCTATGATGAATGAAGCCAGAACCTTGGTGCAGTCTATCAATGAGTCTAAATCGACATATTCATTGACCCCGTGGATGTTTTCGCCATCAGGTCCGAAAGAAATTGCGGGCATATTGAAGTACGGCGCAAAGCGCGTATCCATCCCCCAGGTTACCCCAGCAATGACGGTATCTGATTTCAAAATCTTATCAGCCGAAGATTTGAAAGCTAACACAAATGGGTGGTTCGGGTCTTGCTCCCAAGCATCGGCTCTCCTTTCCAGCCAGATTATCTCCGGTTGGTGCTGGCTCAGCCATTCATCGCCCTGAGCAACATCGTTTATAGCCTGCTGAACCTGATTCTTAACTTCATCGGCATTCTCGCCCGGGAGGTACGACATCCGGCACTCGATCTCTGCCCAACCGGCCACAGTGGGAATCCAGTCACCAGCTCGGTAGGTCCCAACACTGAGATGGCAAGACCGTTCAGAATCTCTCTCAAAAAGCGAATAGTGCTTTTCTTGAGCTCGTTTTTCATCTAGCTCTATCAATGCCTGGTAAACTTTGTTCATTTTGCCGATGGCATTTACCCCGGTATGGGCAAGCCCAGCATGGGCTGGTTTTCCCAATACTCGTACACGAAAAAGAATAATCCCCGTGTGTGCCAAAATTATTTTCATGTTTGGTTCCGGAATGACGAGCCCATCGGCGGTAAAGCCCTCAAGCAAGCAGGCTAAGGTGCCTCCGCCTCCCAAAGCTTCTTCCTCAATGACGCTTTGCAGGATTACCGTGCCTCTGGGCTTCAGTCCGGCGGCCAATAAAGTTTTCAGGGCAAAATAATTGGCAACCAGCCCGGCTTTCATATCACAGGCTCCTCGACCATAGAGTTTATTTCCCACTACCTTCCCTTCCCAGGGAGGGAAGTCCCACTCTCCGGTTGGTTCCGGAGAGACCACATCAATATGCCCGTTCAGTATCAAGGACCTTGCTGAAGACTCGCCGGCAAGAACCCCGATGATATTGGGACGCCCTTTATATCCCCATCCCGAGTCAACGAAGGCTTTATGCTGGCGAATTTTCTCGTGGTCAGCCTCAAGCGAGATTACTTCCAACCCCAGAGCTGAATACAGGCTTTGCATATATTTTTGACCATCTGTCTCCTGTCCGGTCTGGGTAGGAAATCGGACCAGCGTTTGCAATACCTTTGTAATTTCCTCCCTTTCGTCCTCTATAAGCTGACAAACTTTCTGCCGAATCTCATTTTGATTCATGGTACTACCACCTTCTTTCTAGATATGAACGATAAACCGTTTTCTCCCTAATGTCAATAATCAACTATTCGATATATAATAAAGGCAGAACAGCCAGCCCGATTCTTAGAACTA
>DAOUZD010000038.1 GCA_030665795.1 Dehalococcoides sp. | reverse complement strand
GATTTTAGTCCGGCAGCGAGGTACCCGCATTCATCCCGGCACCAATGTGGGAGTGGGTAGAGACTACACCCTTTTTGCCCTTATTGACGGCATTGTCAAGTTTGAGCCAGCGAGTAAATACCGGAGGAAGGTTAGCGTTTACGCTAGCTGAATAATATGAAGGATAAGATTCATCCCCGATACTATAATGATGCCAAGGTTATTTGTGCCTGCGGTAATACCTTTACTATCGGCTCCACCAAGAAAGAACTAAAGGTTGAGCTATGCAGTAAATGCCACCCCTTTTTCACCGGAGAACGGCGGATGCTTGATACCACCGGGCGAGTAGAGCCGCCTCCCTTTTTATGCGCCATTTGTCAGCACCTCTTTTTTGCGCCGTCGTACTTTCTTCGGTGGCTCATCCTGAGCCATTCCTGGTCTAACTATCTTATCAATGACTAATCTAGTATGAAACTGGCGATGCCCTGTCTTCCGCCGGTAACGCACCTTGGGCTTATACTTAACGACAATAATCTTCTTGCCTTTGCTCTCTCCGTGTGAGGTAGCAATTACTTTCGCCCCTTCAACCGTGGGTGTGCCTACCGTTACCTTATCCCCATCGGCAATAAACAATACTTTGTCCAGCTCAACAGCATTGCCTTCGGCCGCGTCCAGGCGTTCCACCTCTATCGCCTGGCCCGGGGTTACTTTATATTGTTTGCCACCAGTTTCAATAATTGCGTAAATCTTAAACCTCCAAAACTAAGAGTTAATTATACCAATTGCTGCGATGAAGTGTCAAATGCTGGCCTGTTGTCCCCGCCATAATTCCCTTATCTTTGCTTTGAGTTCATCAAGGTTGCAATCGGTATCAATGACCAAATCAGCGCTCTTTAGCTTTTCCTCCGGGGGAAGCTGAGAACGAATCCGTGCCTGGGATTCCGCTTTCGATAGGCCAGTTCGTTCTCTAAGCCGCTTGAGCACGGTATCTTCCGCGGCAGTAGTAACCCACACCTCATCGACTAGTAAAGTCCAGTCCGCTTCCACCAATAGCGGTGCTTCTACCACAACCACGTTCGTTCCCTGTCTCTGGTATTCCGCAAGCTGAGCCTTCACCATCTCGTATATTCGGGGGTGCATTATCTGATTTAGCTGTGCTCGAGCCTCAGGATTACTGAAGACTATCGCACCTAAATTTTTGCGGTCAATGGTACCGTTAACGGTAACAATCTGCTTGCCAAAAGACGCCACTACTTCGCCCCAGGCTTCGGTATCAGGTTTGAGGACTTCATGCCCTATCTTGTCCGCGTCAATAATGGTGGCACCCAGTTCGGCTAGGAACTGCGACACCGTGCTCTTGCCACTGCCAATACCACCCGTAAGACCGATAACTTTCATTTTTCAAAGGCTGCGGGACAATATAACATATGACCGTATGTCAGTCAATTTCTAGAAGGTAATGGTGACAATAGTGAAGCATTACTTTACATTAACGTGAAAAACTTTTCTCTCTATACTGAATTTTGGGTTCGGTCCAGCCAAGTCAATATGTATTTCTGTTTTACCCTGCTTTAGCGCCTTGAACCGGAAATGTTGCTCCAGGCCAATTTTCGCTTCGCCCCGTTTAACCGCTTCACTAACCTCAATGGTACTCGCTGTCAACTCTAGCATATTTTCATCGAAGGTTTCCCGCCACATATAGCCAGTTGGCGGATTGGTGGCGGTAGCGATAATGAACTCGTGATTAGCCCTAACGCTTATCGTCTGCTCTGGCTCATAATAGATGTCAACCTCTCCCCCACAACCGGCTATCAGGCAGACCGTCAGTACGGGCACGATTACCAAAACCAAAAACCATTTCATGACGGGCACGCGGTCGGAAATATTGTCCCCTTTTTTGTTTTAAGTATAGCACTAAAAACTCCTATGTGGGGTCTTTAGCACGTAAATATACCTATATTTGCAAGTTTAATAAAAGGGTATATGGTCAAGTTTGCCCAGCGCTTTATACCTTGAAAACGTAATTCGATAATCGCACTTTTTGATGTCTTGTCGGATTTCTTCCTGAATACAACTAGCTCGTTAATAATATAAGAACATTCGAGGAGATGCCGATGATATTCATCCAGAGTGATTACTCGTTTCTTTTTTATCGTCTTCCAAGTGAAATATTTGGATTCTACCTTCATGATGTTTGTTCAAGAACACTTCTGAAGTATCTAGCGTAGAATAGGCTAACCGACTACGAAGTTTGCGGATCTTAGCAAGAAAATTAAATGGTTTACTTTACTGAGTAGTATCTGCTGCCATCTTACCAGGCATTTTGCCAAATGTGCCTAACATCGTCCAGGGTTAATTGCTTCGGGTTAGCAGCTAAGAGTCGGCTAACATCCATTGTGGCTACAGCCATTTCTTCCAGGGCTTCCTTAGGAACTCCAAGGTCTCGCAGGCGGCTCGGAATACCAATATCAGCAGCAAGCTTTTTGGCCGCCTCTATTCCTTTTTCGGCTGCCTTATGCAGAGACAGTTGCTTGGTTTCTACTTCCAGCATCCGGGCGATAACAGCATATTTAGTCAGGCAGGCTGGCAGGTTACATTCCATAACATATGGCAATAAAAGGCCATTGGCGACTCCGTGGGACACGTGAAAGCGTGAACCAAGGGGATAGGCAAGAGCGTGAACGGCGGCTGCACTAGCGTTCCCGAAGGCAATTCCAGCTATTAGTGCTCCTTCAGACATGCACTTACGTGCCTCTTTATCTGCCCCATTTTTAACCGCAGCCCTGAGGTTACCTGCAATGAGTTGCATTGCCTCAAGAGCTAAAGCATCAGTGAAATTGTTAGCCTTGGTGCTGGTGTAGCATTCAATAGCATGCACAAGAGCATCCATTCCGGCAGCTGCAGTGACCTTTGGAGGGCATCCGAAGGTTAGGGTAGGGTCTACAAGAGCCAATCGCGCAAGTATATAAGGACTCACCATTGCTAACTTAAGCTCTTTCTCTGGGTCACCAAAGACGGCAATTTTAGTCACTTCACTCCCTGTTCCCGCTGTTGTTGGCAATGTAAAAACAGGGATGCCAGGTCCGGGTACCTTATCAATACCTACGTAATTCGCACCATCTCCACCATGAGTTAAAAGGACTGAGAGTCCCTTGGCTGTGTCCATACTTGACCCACCGCCAACACCTACCAAAAGGTCGCAACTATTCTGGCGGAGTTCTTCAGCGATAGCATTTAGCCGGGGCAGAGTGGGCTCCGGCTCTGCTTCATAGAAAACATCCACTGAAAGGTTAGCCTTAGAGAGCTGTTTCTTCACTGGGTCTACTAATCCAGCTTTATAAACTCCAGGATCTGTAATAATAATAGCATGCTTAGGTGCTAGCTTATTAGCCTCATCCCCAAGTGTATCCAGACAACCCACACCAAAACAAATTTTATCTGGCAGCATAATTTGGTAAATATCCATAATCGTAATTTGCCCCTTCTGTTTTTTACGAGACTGTAATCTATCAATTTTTATCAGGCTTCATTTTGCTTTGAGTGTCTGCACAGCCTCATTTATGGTGCTATTATAACTCTTTCTTACTGACAATGTATTGGAGATGCTCCAACGCTTCGTTATTCTATGCAATGAAGTAACAATCCAAGTTTTTGTTATATCAGAGGAAGCAATTGTATTCTTCTTCCTCACCCAGGGGCGGAGATATTGCTTAAGATTAAAATTGACTAAGGGCATTAAGAGGCGATAACTGATTGCTGCCGGGTTCAGGTGGCATTACACTGGCCTGCCCCCCAAAAACTTGACAAACGTAGTATTAAGAAAATAATATTCAATTACGATAATCAAATCCGACATAAAGAAAGCCTTTTTTTATGTGTTGGCAGCAACATGATGTTCTTTAAAAAGCGGAAAGGAAAGAAAGCTCTTGGCAGCGGGCTCTGCCAGGGGAGAGTTAGGTGAAGACCGGTGCTGGTAAGTTATATGGTGAGCTTCTCGGCAGATTTTATCGAAGGAAGTTTGACCTAGACTTTCGTTGCTTACGATATTTCGCAGTTATGGGTCCCGGTGTTTAAACCATGGCGGTAACGCAGTACAACTCCTGGATGGTTGAAAACGCCGCTCTAGGTAAACCCTATGAGTGTTTTGTTACCGAAGATGTCGCAATTCCAGTTACGTACTTTAAAGATGCCATCCGAGCCACGGAAATGTTGTATGGCGCACCTAAGGAGCAAATTAAGATGGTTTGCTATAATATCTCAGGGGTATCGCCAGCACAATCAGCCAAGGAACTGGACATAGCGATAAAGAAATTCATTCCTGAGGCTAAAATTACTTATAAGCCAGACCCGGTGGCCATGGAATTCTTTCGGAGTTACACCGTAAAGAGCATTGATGATAGCCAGGCTCGTGAGGAATGGGGCTGGGAACCGCTGTATGTTGATTTTGAAAAGGTGGTAGAAGATTTCATTCAAGAGGTAAAGACGAGCCTCAAGCTTTACGGGTTGGTGTAAAAAGACATACCGTATTACAAATTGTGCCTTGATGTCTCAAAAGTGTAGTCGAAAGAGATTGGTAGTTTTCCAACAGTAAAGGTTATTAATAATTTATGGTAAGGAGGCAACAATATGTTCAAATCAGTCAATGTCTTGAGGCTTAATCATGGTCAGAAACTCATCAGTGAACTTACCAGTTATTGTCAGAGGAAAAACATCTCCTCCGCGATAATTCTTGGTATCATAGGGTCTCTAGAAACCGTAACGTTTGGTACTGCTAAAAAGGGAGGTAAAATTGGGGAGTTCTCATGGGAGAAGTATCAGGGGCTCTTTGGGGTGCTTTCTAGCCAGGGGTCACTATCGGTATTTGAAGGCAAAATGGTTTTCCATATACATATGGTACTCCTAGATGTAAAAGAACAGGGTAAGATGATAGGAGGACATCTTGAGGAGGCAGTTGCTTGGGCTACAACGGAAATATATATAGGTGAGCTTGGTTATCAGCTTTGCCGTGATTATGACCCAGAAATCAGTCAGTCTGCGGTACGTACAACGTAAGGATGCACAGTCCTAGTCCAATCACGATTAATATAACGAAAGGCGTTACGCCTCGAATTATATCACCCGTCGTGACCCACACATGTTTTCAGGCTGTTGGTGTTACGCTTTGCGAATATCACACAAGAATGCCCTAAACTCAGGAATACCAGTATTGGGGTCTCCGATACGGGGGCTGAGCAGATTGGCGCTGTCTCCTTTAGACAGTCCCATGCACCCCCAATTCCAAGGCAAGCTTATCTGGTGAACCATAGTACCATTGACTTGGAAAGGCTTAATCCGGACGGTAACCATAGCTTTTCCGCTTACACTACTGCCACGGGCCGATTCCACGATAACCGCATCACCATTGGCAATACCCTTTTCATCTGCCAGTTCCTGGCTCATCTCAACAAACATTTCCGGCATCATTTCTACTAACCACGGTAGGCGTCTGGTGATTGTCCCGGTGTGCATGTGCTCCACCACGCGGTGGGTTGTAGCCACGATTTGATACTCTGCCGCCCTACCTTTGGCAATAGTTTCCCAGATCACGATAGCTGGATTACTCTGCTGAGTTGACATTGGATTTGATATTGGGCTCTCCCAGGGTTCATAATGCTCGGGAAAAGGCCCGTCAGGTCTGCCTGGACCAAAGAGATGCCCTCGCCCCTGAGGCTTCATAATGAAGGGATATCCACCACCTTGATTTATTGGGGCTGCGCCTCCGTCGGCAACATCGCCCACCCATTTCTTGCTACCCGTATCCCATCGGATAACAGGGCGCATGGCATCCCAGGGCTTACCGTCTAGGTCTACTGAGGCACGATTGTACATGATGCGCCGGTTAACTGGCCAAGCCCATCCCCAGCTGGGGAAAAGCCCAATGCCTGAGGGATCGTCGGTACCCCGCCGCGCTGCCATGTTGCCATCCTCGGTATACAGTCCACACCACAGCCAGTTACCACAGCTGGTGGTGCCATCATCTTTGAGACTACCTGGACTTGATAATAGCTTACCTGTGCTCAAGTCGTAGCCGTTCATCTCCCTGGCTACGATGTGCACATCAGGCGGATTGCCATAATCCCAGGTCAGATTGTTAATTGCTTCAGCATTCTTTTCAGTCTGTCCGGCATAAATTTCTTTGAGTTTTAACATCAGTTTGTTTATTATCCACAGGTCGCTCTTCGCTTCGCCAGGAGGGTTCTCTCCCTTGTAGCGCCACTGATTCCAGCGGCCGCTATTGCATACGCTTCCCTCCTTCTCCAGCGAGTACGCTGCTGGCAGGAGAAAGACCTCTGTCCCAACATCAGCCGGATTGACCCCTGTTTCTGGCTTCCAGAAGGCTGCGGTTTCTGTTTCCCAGAGGTCGGTCACCACCATCCATTTCAGCTTTGCCAGGGTCCGGCGTACTGCTGCGCTGTTTGGCCCGCTCACTGTCGGATTTATTCCCCAGCAGTTAAGTCCCTTTATTTTCCCATCGTCTATTGCTTTGAACAGGGCTTGCCAGGAGTAGTCGCCGCCCCTCTTAGGTAGATAGTTGAAGCTGATGTTATGGTCTATATCACGATACCATGCCTTCAAAATGCTCGTGAACCGAGCCTTGTTCCCGCCATAGGCAGAAATGTTCTGTTCACCATTACTGGGCATTCGGACACTGCCCCCTCCGGGCCCCCAGTGATTGACCAGTCCCTGTAGAGTACAACCAAGGCCGTTCACCGCTCCGGTAATACCGTCCAGTCCGCCGCCAGCCACCCCCATGTTACCCAGGAGAAGCTGCAAGATGCCAAAGGTTCGAACCGTCTGGGTGCCGGTGCTATGCTGGCAGGC
>DAOUZD010000198.1 GCA_030665795.1 Dehalococcoides sp. | reverse complement strand
TGCCACGTATGGGCAATAACCTCTGTCACCGGGAAACCGTGTTCAGCTAAATTGATGGCTGGTGCCAGTACCTGGGCCAAACTCATCGTGCCGTGATTACCCAGCAGAGAACACCACCCATCCAAAGCCCCGGGAATGGTTACGGTATGAATGCCTGTTTCCGGCATCTTCTGGTAACCCAGCTTCAGCAGTGTTTCCAGATTAGTAGCATACGGAGCCCGGCCACTGGCATTCAATGCCCTCAGTTCCTTGCTTCGACTGAGATAGACCAGCGCGAAGACATCTCCACCCAGGCCGGTCATCATTGGCTCGACCACGTTTAAGGCAGCCGCGGTGGCGATGGCGGCATCGACGGCATTACCCCCCTGCTGCAGTATGCTCACCCCGGCCTGTGTTGCCAAGGGCTGGCTGGTGGCTACGATACCGCGAGTGCTCATCACCGCTGAGCGGCGGGATGGAAACGAGTATTTCAAATTCACGTCTCTCCTGGAAACCAGGCAAATTGTGCCCACATTATAGCACTGGCGATTCCTTGTTGCCACCAATGTACCCCGCGGGTGAGGTTATTCTGGATAGAAATCAGGCAAAGAATAGAGTAGAATATTGGCGGTCATAAGAGACAAAAAATAAAAGAAAAAAGGAGTTAAAATGTCACCCTTATCCGAAAAAGAAATGTTGGAAAAGTTACGTGGATTTAATACCCCATCGATAACCAATATCGTCGCCACCTATCCGGATAATCCACTTTGCCTCAGTCTTTACGAACCCTGGAGACAGAACTGGTATACTGACCAATCAGTTCATTGCCTCTTCCCTGAACTGGGCAGCACCATAGGCTACGCCGTTACCGTGGTATTTTCACTACCTAACCCAAACTACAAGCGATGGACAATCATCGATTGGCTGGAAATTTTGGCCAAATCAAAAAAGCCTTCAATCCTGGTCATCAAGCAGGATTTCCCCCCGGAGATACTACCTAAAGTGGGGCTGTGCGGAGGCCAAATAACCACCGCTTTCAAAGCCTGCGGGGTGGTGGGGGTTGTCACCAACGGTCCTACCAGGGACATCGACGAAATACGTCCCTTAAAATTGCAATACCTGACCAGTGGTATTACCCCAGGACACGGAGAAATGGCGATTAGCGCCATAAATGTGCCGGTTTCGGTTGCCGGGATGGATGTTTCCCCCGGTGAGCTAATCCACATAGATGAGAATGGTGCCGTAAAGTTCCCCGCAGACAGACTGGCTGATATCTGTAATAATATTGACGCTTTCGTGGCCGCAGAGAACACCCGGTCGGAAGCATTACTGACAGCCAAAACATTTGCCGAGATAAAAGCCGCCTGGACGAAGCAGGGACTCCCGGGATAGGTAACAGCTTGGAGTCCCTGCTTCATACTTCATAATAGAAGACTGCGATTGGAAATCCAGCTTTATTTCGGTTGAGCCAGCTTTGCCTCCAGCATGATTTCGGCCATCCAGCGAGAGGCTTTGCCTACCACCTCAGGGCAGTAGATATCATGGGCTCCCGCATTGTGAAATTTTTCGTACTCTTCAGGGTCAAGAAGGTAATAGGACCTCCCCATGACCTTGGTCTGGATATCGCGGCAGACCACGGAACCGTATTCGTCAATGAATTTTTTACGAAACTTTCCCGCTAGCTCATGGGTTTTGAATCGAATGCCTTCAGGGTCACCAAAATTATCTCTCTCCCTGCCCAACAGGGCACCCAGAATCATGATGGCTCCCACATAGGCCCCACAACTACCATCAGTAGCCATGCTGGCCCCACCGGAGAGACCGGTTGCTGACTTGAAGATAGCGTCATCCCTGATGTCAAAAACGTCCTGGAGTGCCGCGATGGCGCACTGGCTACAGCCCCGGTAGGTCTTCTCGTAATGCTTACCCAGTTCATATGCCTTCTCGGCAGCTTTCTCTGCCATTATCTTACCCTCCTTTTTTCTGATTAACTCCGTCCAACCAACCTTTACGACCAGGCCTATTGTAACAATTTCACCAAGTGACATCAAGGCGTAGCAGTGATACGTCCGTGGTTGCTCAGTGTTCGCCTCAAGGCAGATAGCCTGCGCCTTGCTTCGAGAAGGGTTGACGGGTGGAAGGAATTAGGGTCATAGGCGGCACTGCTGGCAACTCGGATTAGTCACCACCTGTCGAATATTATCGGCTACCGCCTGCACTCGCCGAGAGAATTCCTTATTCACATGAATCCACCTTGGACTGTTACCAATTCCTTGTCAAATTTGGCTCATCTCACCCCCAAATACTTCGGGGGTTGTCTCAGCACCGTAAATATCCCGGCCAGAATGATAAAGCCACCGACTATCTCGTTGGTCGTTGGCGCCTCACTGAGGATAAAATAGCCTAATATTGTTGCCCCAACGGGTTCACCAAGAATGGCTACCGAGACAAAGGTCACCGGTATTAAACGCACCGCCAGATTAAAACACGAGTGCCCGATAAGCTGTGGCACGATTGCCAGCAAAATCATCA
>DAOUZD010000018.1 GCA_030665795.1 Dehalococcoides sp. | reverse complement strand
TTTGAGGGTGTTTAGACTTTATGAAGGAGAAAACTGAGTGGCATTAAAGATATATCGTCCCACCTCTCCCGGCAGACGGGGGATGAGCGGCTCTACCTTTGAAGAAATAACCAAAGATAAGCCGGAGAAATCACTGCTCATCCCGCTAAAGAAGCGAGGCGGACGGAATAACCAAGGGAGAATAACGGTTCGCCACCGAGGTGGTGGCGTGAAGCGAAGGCTCCGTACTATTGACTTCAAGCGGAACAAGGTAGGCGTTCCGGGCAGAGTGGTGGCGATTGAATATGACCCCAATCGCTCGGCACGCATCGCTCTTATTTACTATGCTGACGGAGAAAAACGCTATATCCTTGCCCCGGTAGGACTTAATATCGGGGATACCATAATGTCAGGCAATGATGCTGAAATAAGGCCGGGAAATGCCCTACCCTTAAAGTTAATCCCGAGTGGTACACTAATCCATAATATTGAGCTGGAGAAGGGAAAAGGCGGGCAACTGGTGCGGAGTGCCGGGACAGCGGCACAACTAATGGTAAAAGAAGGCGAATACGCCTTAGTGCGATTAGCCTCTGGTGAGATGCGGCGTATCCGTAGCGACTGCTTGGCTACTATTGGACAGGTGGGGAATGTCGACCACCAGAGCATTGAGCTGGGTAAGGCCGGTCGTAAACGATTGTTAGGCTGGCGGCCCACGGTGAGGGGTTCAGCGATGACCCCGCGTGACCATCCCCATGGTGGTGGCGAAGGCAGAAGCCCGATAGGATTACCTGGGCCAAAAACGCCCTGGGGCAAACCAGCGCTGGGTTATCGCACCCGCAAGCCGAAAGCTTCAGATAAATTGATTGTTAAGCGCCGGAGGAAGTAGGCAAATAGAGGTGAGTAATGTCAAGGTCAATTAAGAAAGGACCATTCATTGAGGCCAAACTGCTCAAAAAAGCGGAGGCAGTTATCCGCTCTGGTCAGAAGGCAGTAATCAAAACCTGGTCACGCCCATCCACCATCCTGCCCCAGATGGTAGGGCTGACTATTGGCGTGCATGATGGCAGGAGACATGTACCAATCTTTATCACCGAAAATATGGTGGGGCACAAATTAGGTGAGTTTGCTTTAACCAGAACCTTTAGAGGACACACCACCAGGTCAGAAAAGACTACTCAGGTAAGGAAAAGATAGGTTGTTTATTGCAGGTGGGGCATGAAATGGAAGTAAGTTCCGTAGCTAAGGATACCGGTATATCAGCCCGCAAGGTGCGTCCGCTGATAAATATGGTGCGGGGTAAGCAGGTGGAGGAGGCATTAACACTACTCAAGTTTGCCCCGACACCGAATGCCCGGGTTGTCGCCAAAGTGGTGAAGTCAGCGGCGGCTAATGCGGAGAATAATTTTCAGATGGTACCTTCGGATTTAAAGATTGTGAGCATCTTTGCTAATGAAGCGCCGGTCCTGAAGCGGTATCACCCCCGGGCTCGAGGGCGAGTTAGCCCTATTCATAAGGGGTCCAGTCATATTACCGTTATCGTTGCCGGTGAGGAGGAGTAATTGGGTCACAAGGTTCATCCGCTAGGCTTTAGGCTTGGGGTCATACAGGATTGGCAGGCAAAGTGGTACGCCGATGCGCACTATACCGAGTTTTTGCAGGAAGACCTGAAGCTACGACAGGCTATCCGGTCCAAGTATGCCGATGCCGCTATTTCTCTAGTAGAGATTGACCGCCAGGCAAAAGAGATAACAGTAACTATTCATACCGCCCGGCCGGGTATCGTCATCGGGCGGGGAGGACAGCGAGTTGACGAACTGAGTTCTCACCTTGAGAAACTGATTGGGAAGAGAGTGCGCTTGAATATTCAGGAGATTCGACAGCCCGAACTTGATGCTAATTTGGTCGCCAGAACGATAGCGGAACAGATTCAGCGCCGCATTGCCTACCGAAGAGCAATGAAACAGGCGATTTTCCGCACCATTCAGGCGGGGGCTAAGGGAATAAGAATTAGTTGTGCGGGTAGATTGGGCGATGCTGAGATAGCACGTCGTCAGACAATGCATCAGGGACAAGTACCCCTACATACCATACGAGCTGATATTGATTATGGTTTTACTGAGGCGCGTACCACCTTGGGCCGGATTGGCGTCAAAGTCTGGATATATAAGGGTGAAATCCTTCCCGAACCCAAGGAACTAGAAGTCGAAGAGATGCCCGCTGAGCTGGCTGCCGTTAAAAGTGCTGAAGCAGAGCCCGCCACGGCTGTCGAACCAGAAGCAGAGCTAGCTGAGCCAATAGCTGTGGAAGCCGCCGAGGCAGTAGCCGAAGTAAAAACCGAAGAGAAACCAGTGACAAGGAAGAGAAGAAAGGTGGCTGCCCCCACAGAACCAGAGGCGAAACCCGAGGAACCAGTAGCCGCCGAAGCTGCCGAGGCAGTAGCCGAAGTAAAAACCGAAGAGAAACCAGTGACGAAGAGAAGAAGAAAAGTAGCTGTCACCGCCGAAGCGGAGGAGAAGCCAGAGGCGCCAGTGGTCGCAGAATCTGGCAAGGCAGTAGCCGAAATAAAAGCCAAAGAACAGCCAGCGAAACCAGCGAGGAAGAGAAGCAAAAAGGCGGTAGCAGCTAAGGATACAACTTCCAAAGCAGAAGCCACCTTGACGGAAAAAGAGGAGAAGGATGCTACAACCTAAGCGGGTAAAATATCGTAAGACCCATAAAGGACATCGCCGGGGTAGTGCCCAGTCGGGTAATATCACTATTTTTGGTGATTTTGGTTTGCAAGCCTTAGAGTCCGCCTGGCTTACCAGTGCACAAATTGAAGCGGCACGGCGTGCCATTACGCATTATATTCGCCGTGGTGGCAAAGTCTGGATACGGGTTTTCCCGGATAAACCGGTTACCAAGAAGCCGGCGGAGACCCGCATGGGCAGTGGCAAAGGTGCTCCCGACCACTGGGTAGCCGTGGTCAGGCCTGGGAGAATCTTATTTGAACTGGCCGGTGTTGGCGAGAAAACAGCCAAGGAGGCAATACGCCTGGCTTCGCAAAAGCTCCCGATACCCACCCGATTTGTGGTCAGGGAAACGGGCGTCGCCCACTAGCCGTAATTCTTAAAAAAGGAGCTATCTTGAGTTGAAGGTTAATGAATTTCGTGCCTTAAATGCTGAAGAACTGGCCAAGCAACTGGAAGAAGCTCACCAGGAGCGGCTCACCCTCCGCTTTCGCCTGGCGACTAAACAGTTAGTCAACCATCGTGAACTGCTGGTGGTGAAAAGGAAGATTGCTCTTCTCAAAACGATAACGAGGGAAAGAGAACTGGGGATAAGGTAGCGTTATGGAAGAAAGACGTAAAACCAGATTTGGTCGCGTCATTAATAACCGAATGGATAAGACGGTGGTGGTGGCCGTAGAAACCCCCAAGCGTTATCCATTATATAAAAAGACCATCAGAAGGGCCGTTAAGTATAAAGCTCATGATGAAAAAAATAAGTGCCGAGTCGGAGATGTGGTGAGAATTGTCGAAACTCGACCGCTCTCCAGACACAAGCAGTGGCGAGTCGCCGAGATAGTAACCAAGGGAAAGGTAGCTGAGGTCAAACCTCAGGAAATAGAATAACATGATTCAATCCTATACCAGACTTAAAGCGGCAGACAACACCGGTGCTCGAGAAATTATGTGCATTAACGTTTTGGGTGGCACCAGAAAAAGATATGCTCGAGTAGGTGACATCATTGTCGCTTCCGTCAAAAAAGCCATTCCGGGAGCCGCCACGAAAAAAGGAGACGTGGTCCGGGCGGTTATCGTTCGTACCGCTCAGCCCTACCGGCGTCCGGACGGTTCCTATATCAGGTTTGATGAGAATGCCGCCGTGATTCTCACTGATAAGAATAATCCTAAGGGAACCCGAATCTTTGGTCCGGTAGCCAGGGAGCTGAGGGACAAGGACTTTACCAAAATTATTTCCCTGGCGCCGGAAGTTTTGTGAGGTTGGCTAATAATGAAGATTAGAAAGAACGATACCGTGCTCGTTATTGCCGGCAAGGATAAGGGTAAAAAGGGTAAAGTGCGCTTTGCTTACCCGAAGGAGCAACGAGTATTGGTCGAGGGTATTAACTTCATTAAAAAACACTCCAGGGCAAGGGGACAGGTCAGGCAAGCGGGCATAATCGATTTGGAAGCGCCAATTCGTGTCTCAAATGTGATGTTATTCTGCCAGAAGTGTAATCACCCTACCCGTATTGGCTTTACTTTCTTAGAGGACGGCAGAAAGGTCAGAATTTGCCGCTCTTGCAAAGAGGTAATCGACTAGATGTCACAATTGAAGGAAAAGTACCGAAAAGAAGTTGTTCCCACCCTGATGGAACGTTACGGATATAAAAACATAATGCAAGTACCACGTTTAGATAAGGTCGTGCTTAATATCGGCTTAGGTGAGGCGATTCAGAACGCCAAGGCGCTAGAAGCCGCCGAAGCTGACTTAGCCGCCATTTCTGGACAGCATCCGGTAGTCACCCGGGCGAAGAAGTCTATCGCTGCCTTCAGGTTGAGGGAAGGGATGCCCATCGGCATAAAGGTAACCATGAGGGGAGAACGCATGTATCACTTCCTGGACAAGCTGATGAATGCGGTCTTACCCCGGGTACGCGAGTTTCAAGGGGTTCCCCCTAACTCCTTTGACGGCCGAGGCAACTATACCCTGGGGCTTAAGGAACAAATCGCTTTCCCTGAAGTGGATTATGACAAGGTAGATAAGATACGTGGACTAGCGATATCAATTGCCACCACGGCTAGGACAGATGAAGAAAGCAGACACCTGCTGGAATTACTCGGCATGCCTTTCGCTAAGGATGGAACGGAGTAGGAATGGCTAAGAAGTCAAAAATTGTAAAATCAGAGCGTCCAACCAAATATAGAGTGCAGCAGCGTAACCGGTGTTCACTCTGCGGACGGCCTCGTGCCTATATTCGTAAATTCGGCATATGCCGTATCTGTTTTCGTAAACTGGCACTTGCCGGCCAACTGCCTGGAGTAAGAAAATCAAGCTGGTAAAAAGATTGAGGACTAAATATGACTATTTCTGACCCAATCACTGATATGCTAACTAGAATACGCAATGCCATTATGGCCAAGCATGATTTTGTGCTGGTGCCAGCCTCAAGGATGAAACTCTCCATTGCCAGAATCCTGAAGGAGGAGGGTTTTATTAATGATTATGAGGTAGTTAAAGGTAAGCCACACCGGGTAATTAAGGTTCACCTCAAATATAGCGACCATAATCAGCCCGTCATTTTGGGACTGGAAAGAGTGAGCAAGCCCGGGTTAAGGGTATATATACAGCAGAAAGAAATCCCCCGTGTTTATGGCGGTTTAGGTATTGCCATTGTTTCTACCTCCAAGGGAGTGAAAACGGGGCAGCAAGCCTGGCGTCAGGGGATTGGTGGTGAACTTCTATGCTACGTATGGTAAACCAAGCCTGGAGTGATAGATTATGTCTAGAGTAGGCAAAATGCCAATAACCGTACCATCAGGGGTGACGGTGAGTATTAAAAAGGACAAGGTTACGGTAACCGGACCTAAAGGAGAACTCAGCCGCTCCATCAGCCCGGATATAGCCATTGCCCAGCAAGATAACACCTTAACCGCGTCACGACCCAGTGATAATAAGGAGCATCGTTCCTTACACGGGCTGACACGAAGTCTGGTGGCTAACATGGTAGAGGGAGTAAGTAGCGGTTTCGATAAGTATCTGGAAATCGTCGGGGTGGGTTACCGAGCCGAAAAAACCGGGGAGAAACTGACTCTTCGCGTTGGATACTCACACCTGGTGGAGGTATCCCCATTACCCGGCGTCTCTTTAGCCGTCGAGGGAGCCCGGATTAAGGTTTCCGGCATTGATAAGGAAGCGGTTGGTGAGATGGCAGCCAGAATTCGGAAGATTCGTCCCCCTGACGCCTACAAAGGTAAGGGGATTAGATATGCTGGAGAGGTAGTCCACCTCAAGCCAGGTAAAGCCGGTAAGGTTGTCGGGAAGCAGTAATTATGGGAAAGAGTACACCAAGGTTAGCCCGTTACCGAAGACATGCCAGGGTCAGATTTAAGGTGAAAGGCACGCCTTCTCGGCCTCGATTTTGTGTTTTCCGCAGCTTGAATCATATCTACGCTCAAGTTATTGATGACTCACAAGGGCATACGTTAGTCTCCGCCTCAACCCTTGACCCGGAAACAAGAAGTGAAACTGATGGCAAAGTCAAGACAAGTGAGGCTGAGCTTGTCGGTGCCTTGATTGCGAAACGAACTTTAAGTAAGGGGATAAAACGAGTAGTCTTTGACCGCGGTGGCTTCAAATATCACGGCAGGGTTAAAGCCCTGGCCGAGGCCGCCCGGCAAGGTGGATTACAATTCTAGAAAAGATGGCTTAATCTTATGAAGACGACAATAAGCAAGATAGATACCACCGAACTGGCCCTGAACGACAGACTAATGTATATTAATCGCGTGGCTAAGGTAATGAAAGGGGGCAAACGCCTCAGATTTAGCGCCCTGGTGGTAACCGGGGATGGTAACGGGCATGTGGGTCTTGGCATTGGCAAAGCTAATGAAGTGCCGGCGGCGATTAATAAAGGTGGCGTCGCGGCCAAAAAGAACTTGATTAAAGTTTCACTGGCGGGGACCACTATCCCCCACGGACTGACGGTTAACTTTGGCGCCGCCAAGGTCATGCTCAAACCGGCAGCACCGGGTACCGGTGTCATTGCCGGTGGCAGTGTGCGCGCCGTACTTGAGGCATGTGGCATCAAGGACATTCTAACTAAATCGCTGGGTAGTTCCAATCGCATCAATGTTGCTAAAGCAACGATGCTTGCCCTCAGTCAGCTTAGAGACCCGAAAGAGGAAGTAGCCAAACGAAAGGCAACTATAAGTACCGAGGAGACCGTAACCAGTGGCTAAATTGCGCATCACCTGGGTCAAAAGTGGTATTGGCTATAAGGAAACTCAGAAAAGAACTTTAGCCACTCTCGGTTTTCACCGGCTAAACCAGAGTGTCATCCATGATGATTCAATGTCAATTCGAGGTATGGTTAATAAAGTGAGACATCTAGTTAAGGTGGAGGAAGTAAGCTCGTGAGGCAAGATAATCTCTCCCCGCCCCCCGGCTCTAAACACGCCAGGAAACGAGTCGGACGTGGGGATGGCAGTGGTTACGGCACCTACTCCGGGCGAGGCTCAAAAGGGCAGAAGTCCCGCAGTGGTTACAAGATGCGCCCGGGCTTTGAAGGCGGGCAGTTGCCTTTAATCAAGCGCCTGCCCCGAAAGCGTGGCTTTGTCAACATCTTCCGGATTGAGTATAACATCGTTAACATAGATAAACTGAACACTTTCGAATCCGGAAGCGAAGTAACGCCAGAAAAATTGTTAGCTGCCGGGTTGATAAAATCACTGCGTAAGCCAATTAAGATTCTGGCTAATGGTGATGTGAGCCAACCCTTTGTCGTCAAGGCAAACAAGTTTTCCGCAGCCGCTAAAGCCAAGATAGAGGCAGCCGGGGGTAAAGCCGAGGAGGTGGAGTATGCGGCCAAGGCAAAGTAAGCCACGATTGTTCCAGGCAATGCTTGATGCCTTCAGTCTGCCCGATTTAAGGCGCCGCATCCTCATCACCGTGGGTATTCTGGTAATCTTCCGCTTTGTCGCTCATGTGCCTCTTCCCGGGGTGGACCAGACTGCCTTGCAGGCGTTGTTTGAGCGCAATGCTCTATTAGGTATGCTTGACATGTTCAGCGGCGGTGCCATGAGGCGTCTCAGTGTGGCGGCGATGGGGGTCTATCCCTATATCACAGCCTCAATTATTATGATGCTGCTGGTGCCGGTCATTCCAAGGTTGCAAGCCCTTTCCCGTGAGGGAGAGGCAGGTAGAAACAAGATTAATCTGATTACACACTGGCTGGTGGTGCCCCTGGCCGCCGTTCAGGGCTACGGGCAGTTGGTCTACCTCCAGCGTGAGGGCGTTGTCAGCAGTTCGGCGGCTCTGACCACGACAGCTATGGTGCTATCAATGGTGGCGGGTACCATGTTCTTGGTCTGGCTAGGTGAGCTGATTACGGAATATGGTATCGGTAACGGTATATCTATCATCATCTTTGGTGGTATCGTCGCTGGCATGCCGGAAATGATTGGACAGGGTTTTCTGGCTAGGGAAAACTTTGTTGGCCTAACTTTTTATCTACTAATAGTTGTACTCACTATTTCGGTAATCGTTATCTTTACCGAGGCACACCGCCGCATTCCGGTGCAATATGCCAAAAGTGTCTTCCGTAGTGGTCGTATGTATCGACAATCAGGCTCAACTCATATCCCACTGCGGGTAAACAGTGCCGGCATGATACCACTTATCTTCGCCATGTCGCTGGTCCTCTTCCCGGGCATTGTCGCCAGCTACTTTGCCAATCCAGCCGCGCCTAATATCGCTGATTGGATTATGCGTATATTCAACCCCAATGCTCCCCTGCCTCTAGGCCTGTTCTACTGGGGTCTCTATTTTGCCATGGCGGTTGCCTTTACTTTCTTCTACACGATGGTAATTTATCAGCAGCAGGATTTACCCAATGTCTTACAGCGCCAGGGGGGATTTATCCCCGGCATCCGACCGGGGAAGAACACCGCTTCTTATCTCAACGGAGTCATTAACCGCATTACCTGGGGCGGGGCTCTTTTCCTGGCCTGTGTGGCGGTGATGCCCTTTGTGGCACGAAACATCACCAATGTGCAGGTGATACAGCTATCCAGCCTGGGTTTAATCATTATGGTCGGCGTCGTTTTAGATACCATGAAGCAGCTTGAGGCGCAACTGGTCATGCGACGCTATGAAGGTTTTATAAGATAAACGGATGAGGATTTATAAAGAGGAGTAAAAGTTGTATATTATTTTTGTGGGTGCTCCCGGGGCCGGTAAAGGCACCCAAGCCGCGGCTGTCGCCCAGGAACTGAATTTAGCCCATATTGCTTCTGGCGACCTGTTTCGGCAGGCACTAGAGCGAGGGACCGAATTAGGCATACGAGCTAAGTCTTATATGGAGAAAGGAGTGCTGGTCCCGGACGAAATAACCATACAAATGGTTTTAGCGCGGTTGTCGGCTCCAGAGGGTGAAACCGGGGTAATCCTTGATGGCTTTCCCCGGAACCTGGCACAGGCTGAGGCGTTAGATAAAGCTTTAGCCCAGCAGAATAAGACTATAGATAAGGTAGTCTACATTAAGGTCTCCGAAGAGGAACTTCTGAAGCGGCTCAGTGGACGCTGGGTTTGCCGACGTTGTCAGACAGTTTATAATATAACAGGCTTTCCCTCTGAAGTCAGGGGTAAGTGTTATAAGTGTGGTGGGGAGCTATATCAGCGCCCTGATGATAGTGTCGAAACCGTGAGGAAACGACTAGAGGTCTATTTTGCGGAGACAGCACCGCTTATTGACTACTATGCCCAAAGGGGTAAGCTATTAGAGATTGACGGAGAGGGAAGTGTCGATGAGGTAACACGTAGAATCGTGGCCGTCCTCCACAAGGGGGAGTTCGTCACCAGATGAGTATCATCATCAAAACTAATGAGGAGATTGCGGCGATGCGGCAAGCGGGGAGAATTGTGGCAGACATATTAGCAATACTGAGTGAGCAAATAAAACCAGGAATGGCAACCAGAGAGCTAGATACTATCGCCGACAGGGAAGCAAAAAA
>DAOUZD010000004.1 GCA_030665795.1 Dehalococcoides sp. | reverse complement strand
TAGGCACGGTAACCCAAGAGACCACCGGTTACGAGTAATCCGGGCTAATAATTAATTAAAATAAGGTGAGGAGGAGGTGAAAATGAGATTACCGAAAAGAGGAGAGAAGGGGTTCACCCTGATTGAGCTGCTGATTGTGGTCGCCATCCTCGGCGTGCTGGCGGCGGTGGTCATCCCCAACGTGGGACGGTTCATCGGACGGGGTGAATCAGAAGCATCGGACACCGAGTTTGCCAACATCCAGACCGCGGTGATTGCCATGCTGGTTGATAACCAGTTGAGTGAACTGCCGGCTGGCTTTGTAGGAACCCCAGCTACCGCTACCGCTAACATGAGCCTGTTCCCCCATCCTACGGCAGTTTGTGTGACCGTCAAGATATTTGACCCGGAGGGAGATGCCTACTCCGCCAGCGACCAGGCTGGATATATCCTCTACAAGCACGATATCGCCGCCGACAACAGCACGGCGACGCTGGTCAACTATGTCGCCACGGAAATAACCAAGGGCACCTACTATGTTGATGCCTCAGGCACGGTAGTTCAGGAGACCACCGGCTACGAGTAAGCTATGATAAATATATAGGTAAGGCGGATTAGGGGTGGAGGTCAAGGAGAGATGCCCGAAAGAGGGCGTCTCTCTTTTTTAGGCAGGTCAGATTACCAGCATTACGTGGGGGAATAGATTTTGGAGAGGTAAGGTCAATCAATAACCTCTATCGGCTCAGATACTCGCTTATTCAACAGCCTGGGGTTCCAGCTTAATTTTGCCCCCCGTGGTATAGGGGTAGCCCTCAGGGGGAGGGATAGGAGTGGTAAAGCGGCCGCTTGCCCCCAGAGCCGTCAAATATTCTCTAAAGCTAACATAATTGTCCGCCTGACAGGAAAAAGATACGCTCTTTCCGTCATGGGTAATGGTCCCCACCTGAACACCAAGCTTCTCGGCTTCCCCCATGATAACCATCGCGTCCTCGGTGATGCTGCCTTTCCTATCGACAATGGTATGAAATTCACCAATCGCCTTTTGCAGCGGCTCACGATCTTTTATTGCGGCCTTCTTTAACTCCAGTTGATTATTGAGGACGTTAAGTTTTACTTGCAGGCTAGAAGTTTCCGCCATAACCTCCCCGGTAGCCTCAAATAGAGGAAACATCAAGGCTAAACCGGCTAGAATAATGCCAACCGAAAATAGCTGTTTGGCTTGGGGTCGCCAGGGTCGATAGATGTCAGGCAGGAGATTGATATCGAGTGGTAAAAGTCCACTCTCCCCTTTATTTGGGAATAATGAGGTTTTCCGCAAGGCGAGCCCGATGTTAACCGCATATTGGGAAATAGGCAGATACGCCGGGTACTCCAAGGGCGGTGCCAGCGGCTCAACCGGATATACCAACCCAGCTTGTAGCTTCTCCACCAGGTCAAGGTTTATGGACATCTGCCCCGTGATGAAGAGAGGAGTAGCTGGGTCGAGGGGTGTTTCCAGATGATGTGAATTGTAGAAGTCCACGGTCGTCTCCAGGGTTCCCGCCAAATGTTCCGCCGCTCCTTCCACGGTAAAGTCATCCTGCCGCCAGGCGACAGTGTGCATGATTTCAGGCACACTGTTGACGACCATAATAACATCAAAGCTGGAGGGCTCAATATTGAGGATAAGAGCCTGCTCCTTATTCACTGTCCTGATTAACGCCATAGCCTTAAGTTCCACTACCTGGGGACTGATACCCACCGCCTTCAGGGCTCGCACTTCATTATCCATCACGTCTCTGGCTACACCTATGGTAAGGAACAGCCGCTCGCCCTCACCAGCCCTAACAGTCTGCCAGAAGAGGTATCGCTTGTCCTCAGGTAAGGGCATTATCGCTTTAGCCGTCTCTAGAACAGCTTCCTCAGTCGTTGGTGCCGGAGGCAAGTGAGACTCTGACAGGATACGGCTTACCGAATAAAGACCACTGAGACTGGCAATAACTTTCCCCGCCTTAATGCCACTTGAAGCCATAAGCCGCTTAACCAGCGTGCCCAGAGCCAACTCGTCCGAAGCTGCTTCTCCTTCGGCCTTACCCGGTTCAAAAGAGGCGTCTGCCCATCTTCTGACCACCCCTCCCCTGGTCTCCAGGAGTCTGATGCCAGTGCTGTCTATGTCAAGGGTTACCACCTTCTCACCTGCCCACTTGCTCACCATCCTCCCTATGGCCCTCATGAGCTTACGGACGGCGGTGCCTAAATCAAGGGCTAAGACATCCTGGGTCTCGGTTACCTCTTTTTCTTCAGCCAAGTTTACCTTCTCCCTTTGCTACCAGTTAATCAAGTCAGTCACTCTTTAACAGGCTTGGTATAGAGGTCAACATCCAGGACAGCAACGGTCTCAATATCGACCTCCTCACTACTGAAATACTCGGTGGCGGTGGCGATATCGGGTCCGTCAAACTGGCGCACACTACCATCTGCTTCGCAGGTATAGTAATACAAGGTGGTGGGAATAGTGATATAGTCAACGGTCTCAAACTCGGTGGTGGTATTGTCGGTAAAGATTCGGTCATGCTGATGGAGTAGATATCCATCCTTCGGGGTGCCAGTCCCAGTGTAGCCTTTTTCGGCAGCCGTGGTGGTGTTATCGGAGAAGGCCATCATATCATTAGTTGCGGTACCGCCCTCATAGTTTATCGGGTTAGGTATCTCGGTGATACCATTTTCAGCCATCATGTCGCTCACCGCTGATAAAACGGCGCGGAATTCCGCTCTCCTCTCTGCTTCTTCTTCATCAAGCTTTATCTCAACCTGGCTAAGCCCCACTCTCTTCAGCACCATGTTTTGCTTCGTTTTGCCTGAATCCAGGTCAGCAATGAAAGCCATCACGCTGTCATAATCACCCTGCGCCTTGATACCCTGGAAAGATAGAATCTCATAGGTACCCACCGCCATTTTCTTTTCTTTGGGTTTGGACGGGGGTGGGATATGGAACTTACCGCCAGCCGACTCAACATCAATTCCGCTCTCCCTAGCTATGCCGACAATTGTCTCAAGGACCTCTGGTACTGACATTGACGCTAGCGCAAGATTTACCTCATCATATTCTGCCTGCAACTCTTTTATGCTGGGCAACGGCTTGGAGACGATGAGGAATGTCTTGTTGATTTGCTTCTCCAGCTCTTCCTGCTTTGGCTCCTGCTGCAGATAGACAATGGCCAGACCAACATAGACAATCAGGCAGACACCAAGTATAACCATAACTACCATTCGGCGAATTCTAGTGAATAAGTTATCCATCTTTCCTGCTTTTCAGTCGCTAGTCTCCACACTAACTGGTGGAAAATGGGGCAAGCGCCCTTCCAGCTATCGCCACCTTTCACGCAGTGCCTTCTGAACCTTCTCCTCTATCGTTTCCTCTATCGTTTTCTCCGACCTGTTTTCTTTCTCGACTAACTCTCGCGTCAACCTGGCTAGTTCTTCATCATAAAAAACCTGATATAGTTGCCTCCCGCGTCTCCATCCCACCAGCCAGACCGCGATTAAGCCCGAAATGGCAACCGGCGCCACAATTTCAATACCAAAATCCTGAAACAGCAAGACAATAACGATAATCAAGACCACGAACAGAAATACAGCAACATCGAGGTCCCATCTGGCAATTCTGGCCCTCTCTCCTGCTCTCTTACCCGCTTTCAGTTTGATTGTCTCTCCTGTCTGCTCATACACTTCAGCTTGGTCCAACTTTCTCTCTCCTTTCATTTATATTGACACCACAGTCTCCGACAGAAGCTGCGGCCACACCTGCTCATTAAAGTGCGGGCAGCTCTGGAGTTTATGCTGAGAACCTCCAGTAAGCCCGCACCGATAATACTTTAAACCGCTACTCATAACCGTAGGTCAGCGGGAATAGTTCACTACCGGGCAGGTCCTGCCGACCGTGAAGCGATTGTGAATAGACAATGATAGCATGACTTACAATACAGTCGACACCACCCATAGCACCGTACAGCTGGAGATTTTGGGCTCTAACTTGACCTTCAGGGGCATACAGTACTGCAGATACCACCGGCCCCACCAGGTCGATGTCACTGGTGATGGAAGTGATGACCGGGATGTTCTCAGACTCATAGGCACCTGAGGTAATATCTATCCTGCCCTCTGAAAGTATATGCTCCCTGCCATAGAAGAGTCCTGAGTTTACTTTAATATCCCCAACCACATACAGCGGACCATCAAGCGTTACGTTGGCACCTGGCTTAAGTTCTAGATTCCCCGTGATGTACAATGGCCCCACGTTATAAATACCAGCATCATACACCAAGTCGCCAGTCCAGTTACCGCCTTCCTGAGCAATATTCTTGTATAATTGGTCATAAACGCTGGGGAATTGCAGGGCGTCGGCACCCTCCTCAATTTCACCGGTAATGTACTCTTTTCCCTTTGTAATTTCGCCTACGGCAAATGCATCACCATTTACTAAAACGCCGGTTATTGAAATATCGCCATTGGAATAGATATGTGCCTGACCCGGGTCCGGGGAAGAGTCGATTGCCGAATTAGATATACTTATGCTGTTTTTGCCGGCCACCGCATAGGCAAAGGCACCCACGCTGATGTTGATATAGGAGACAATCTTTGTCCGGCCACAGCCACCGCCACTGGCCGTGGAGTTAACACTGAAGAGGCCTCCGCCCTGATAGTCGGCGGTTACGTTTACCGTCCGGCCGTTGAGCTCAAAACTCACATCCAGTGGTGTCTCGAGATAAGTGCCTGGATTCATATATATCTTAGCCGTGGCATACACTATCCCGGCATCTGCGGAATAACTATTCAAGGTTTGACACTCAATTGACTGGTGGTACCCAAGGTTGGTAAACGATTGCCGTAACAATGGAAGTACCAGCAAACTGCCCAATGCCAGTAAGATTAGCGCCATTATCAGGGCTTGTCCGGATTCCCCGTTCTTGAACAACTTCATCTTCAACTTTCCGTTCCTCAGCCTCCTGACCCGGTACTGATTCTTTGGCTAACTTCGTAAATCCTGGTTACCCCGCCTTTGTCTTTCACCGCTCTTACCGTTAGCTGATAGAGTTTGAGAGTGGCATTCAGCGTATTAAATGTCGTATTGCCAGTATCTATGTAGTCGGCAATTAATGTCTCTAAAAGCAAAGTCTGTGAAGAGTCATATACCTTGCGCTTTAGCCTGGTGCCATTAAACGTATAATTGACACTGTGGTCATTGTTCTGGTCCGTATCAATCGGGACTCTAAGAGATAGTGGGAAACCGTTGGGGGCAGTGGCGGTGACATTCCTTGCCGTCTGAACATCACGGGTAATCCAGTGCCCCGCGTTCTGCACCTGAGGCAGGACAGTATTTTGCTCGGCAGCTCGGCCATGATTCAGCAGTATCGTCGTCGTGGTCGTCGCCATTGCCCCGACAACAATGACCATTATGGCTACTGCAATTAATGCCTCAAGTAAGGTAAATCCTTTTTCAGTTATTTTCACCATTTTAACCATTCAAATTGTAGAATGTAATAATTAACTTTCCCTGCTCACTACGTTTAACCGTTACATTTACGCTTTGCAGTTCAAAACCAGTCTCGTTACTGCTAGTAACGATTTGCGGAGTATTTATTTCAATAGAATAGCCGGCCGACGACAGATCGGCAGGAATATCTATTAGCTCATAGCGGTTTGCCGGGTCATTAGGATTATAATCGGCTACCAGGACATAATCTTGAACTTTAATGTATTCTATTTGCGACTTGGCTAAGCTCTCCGCGGCCACTCTCTCCTGGCTCACCGAAATTCCCTTGAACGCAGTTGACATCCCATTGAGGAGGGCAACGGTAATGGCTCCCAGTAGAGCCAGGCCTACCAGGATTTCAATCAGTAAAAACCCCTTCTGTCTACTTCTTACCTTCTTCACCAATCAGTCTCCCTTTGCCCTCCGAAAAAGTTTGGGCCTCCTCATCCCAGCCTTCTGATGCTCTCAACCAACCATTAGAGCCCTTTTTCTACCCCGGTATAACTGATGAATTATTTCCCGTGGACTAGCCAAAGGCACCGGTGAGGGTATACATTGGCATAATTACCGATAAAGCGATAAAGCCAACCAGTAGCGCAATGCCAATGGTACTGAGGGGACCTATCATCCCCACCATGGTGGCCGTTTTTTCTTCAGCGGCAGTTTCAAAAAAATCGGCGACAACCCCCATGGTGAAGTCAAGGGTATTGCTTTCCTCACCCACCGCCACCATCTGGACCATAAGCGGTGGAAATAGGCTGATACGGCTCATTGGGTCAGATAAGCCCTCCCCGAGAAGGAGCCGCTCATTGACCCTATTTAGAGCATCACGAAACATCATATTGGTGGTGGCTTGGGGAAGCATCTCCATTGTCTCCTGTAATTTTAGCCCGGTACCTATCATCACGGACAGGGTTCGGGCGAAACGGCCTAACTCTGACATAAGGGCAGGCGGACCAAGAATCGGCATACTGAGCCGGGCATGGTCAAGAATCCGCCTTCCGGTAGGCTGCTTCGTCATCCACACTAACAAGGCACCCAATGCCGCCCCGGCGACGATAATATAAAGCATGTAATTGTTAAAAAGTTCGGTTATGGCAATGAGTATCCGGGTGGGCAAGGGCAGTTCCACACTCATCGCCGTAAACATACCTAGCAACTGGGGCATGACCACCGTTATCAGCAGAATAACTACCACCACGCCAACGCCCATGACGATGGCTGGATAGGTTAGAGCCTTCTTCACCTTTTGCGCCACTGCGATTTTTTTCTCAATATAGTCAGCCATGCGCTCTAAAACGACTTCCAGATTTCCTGACTCTTCGCCAACGGCAATTGTTCTAGAGTAAATCTCGTCAAATGCCTTGGGATACTTGGAAACGGCCTGCGAAAATGAGCCCCCAGAGCGAATGTCATTGCCAATGCTTCCCAGAATAGACCTAAAAGCACGACTACTGGCAACCTGCCCTTGAAGAATTTCGAACGCCGGCAGCAGTGAAATACCTGACCGGAGAAGCGTCGCTAGCTGGCGCGAGAAGATAATGATATCTCGAGGCTTGACTCGAAATAAAGTAGGGAAAGCTTCTTCCAGGCTGAACATGGAAGGAGCGGCCTCCACGTGCTCCGGGATATAGCCTTTCGCCGCCAGAAGTCGCTCCGCAGCAATCTCACTGGTCGCTTTAATATTGCCTTTCACCGGTGTCCCCTGCCTGGTAGTGGCGATATAGCGGTAAGTCAGTTCTTTCTGCTGTTTGGGAGCGCTAACAGTACTTGCCATTTCCCCTCCTTAGCTGATAGAGAAAACGTTGCGGAATATTTCATAGGGAGTAGTAACGCCCTCTTTTACTTTCAGCATCCCATCATGCCAAAGTGTGTCCATGCCCTCTTTACGTGCCTGGGCACGAATCTCATCAGAGTCAGCACTTCTGACAATCATTCTCCTTATGCTCTCACTGACCAACAGAACCTCAAAGATTCCGGTTCGCCCCAAATAGCCGGTGCCAGCACAAAAATTACAACCAACACCAACAATGAATTCGGAGCGTTTTTCATTCATTTCCTGTTCGTAAGCCTCTCGCTCGTCAAGACTGACTTCAGTGGGTTGAGAACAATAGGGACAAACACGACGTACCATCCGCTGGGCGACGACGCCAATCACCGCTGAGGCAATCAGAAAAGGTTCCAACCCTAGGTCTATCATTCGAATGATAGTGCTTACCGTATCATTGGCATGAACCGATGAGAGCACCAAATGACCGGTCAGGGCTGCCTGGGTGCCTATCTGAGCCGTTTCCTCATCACGTATCTCCCCTACCAGAATAACATCAGGGTCAAGCCGCATACAGGCTCTAAGCCCGGTAGCAAAAGTTACCCCGGCAGCCGGGTTCACCTGCATCTGATTAATATTAGCAAAGTGATACTCTACCGGGTCTTCAATGGTAATAATTTTGCGTCCCACCGCATCAAGCTGGTTAACGGTGGCATACTGAGTGGTAGTCTTACCCGAACCGGTAGGACCGCTGATTAATATCATGCCAAAGGGGGTCCTTACCATTTGCATGTATCTCTCCAAAACGCCAGGAATAAAACCAATCTCCGGTAAAGGCAGAAAAGCAAAGGCCTTGTCCAGAATCCGCAGCACCGACATTTCCCCGTAGATGGTATTTGAAGTAGCCACCCGGATGTCAACCTCCCTATCGCCCATGTCAAAGGTGATTTGTCCGTCCTGAGGACGGCGGCGCTCATCAATATTCAGCCCGGCCATTATTTTTAACCGGGAAAGCAATGGTGCATGTACACTCAAGGGTAATGCCATCACATCACTCAGAATACCATCAATACGGTAGCGAATACGTAGTTTGTCCTCCTGAGGCTCAACATGGACATCAGAAGCTCGGTCTCTCACTGCCTGCTTGATAAGAAGGTCAATGGCGCGGACAACCGGGGCTTGAGCGATTGCCTCAGCCGAGATTCGCGTCTCCCTAACCCCAGTACTACCACGGTAACGAGTGGGGATTTGACTGAGTTGTTCTTCAAGCTCCCCACCTACCCTATAGTTGAGGTCAATCATTTCCTGGATATCCTGAGAAGTACTAATCACCGGTTCGATTCTCTTCAGCGTCACCGCGGCCAGGTCTTCAATAGCCTCGATGTCCTTGGGGTCTTCCATAGCTATCACTACGGCACCATCAGTCGTATCTACAGGGATAATGCCATATTTCCGGGCCACTGACTCAGGAATTAACTTCACTGCCTCCGCTTTAACCCCCTCCTTCTTCAGATTGACGAAGGGGATTCCCAGTTGCAGGCTGATAAAAAAGGCTAGTTGCTGTGGTGTGATAAACCGCTGTTGGAGCATAATTTGCTCGAACCTATCGCCGGTCTTTTGTTGCAACTCTATGACACGCTGTAACTGCTCCTCGGTAACAAGTCCTGCCTCAATCAGTATCTGGCCTAAGTCTTTGCGTGATTTTTTTTCTACTGTCTCCATTTTCTTCCCCCCGAGATAACCCAATAGTAAAGCCCCGTTTTAGTAAAACTCAGTGATTATCCACGAATAGAATAGAGGTTAGAGGTGTTAGCTTTCTTTTGCAACAATACTGATCCTTCTTACTCCCCTCCTCCCCTTCACAAAGCCATCTATTCCAGGTCGCTCTGGTATTACCTTTGCCTCAGGTATCTTTGATGATATTACGCTGATTAAAGGAATTGGTTTATCTAAGACGACTGTTATCGAAGTGCCTCGATTCCAAGAGCCACTGGTACGGACAAATTTTATCTCCGGCGTCGTTTGCAAGTAGTTATATAATTTAGCCACCATATTCGGGCCTACCGGCACGCCTACAGCTAGCTCTACCTCACCAGTATAAAGAGATTGTCTATCCTGTTTTGAGAAGACAGGTCCGGCTTCCTCTCTAGTCTCTTTTTGCTGTGGGGAGCGCTGCGCCAAAGGTTCTCCCACTGCCGCCACCGGCTCAGCGTCAGCTACCTCTTCTTGAGGCTGAGTGGGCTCCTCTACCTTTTCCTCCACAGTCTTATCCGCTACTGATAGAATATCTCCCACCTCTTTCTCGACTGTTGCTATCGGCGCCCCTCCTATTCCCGCGGCTTCTTGCTTGGCTTGAGCAATGATTCGGGCCGCTTCCTCTTCTGCCTCGGCTCGTGCCCTCATCTTGATGCTGTCAATTATCTGTTCGGCACCCTTTATCGCCGTTTTAATAATTGAGCCGACTGAAGTCACAGATGCAGCCCCTGGCTGCGTCACTAACTCATTGACAAAGTCAATCACCTGCTCTTCATCCAGTCCGTTTTTGACGATATTAAAATCCCTTCCCCACAACTGTTTTCTCTTTTGTTCCTCTGCCTCACGCCGCTGGCTGCGTGATTTGAACATCGGGACTAACCTCCCAGTTTAACTTGCGCCATTCCTACGTTTAATTTACATAAATAATCTTAATTTGCCAAATGACAAATGTCAAGTACATCCTAAGTGTAGTTCGTCAATCGGCCAATGTCAATGCTACTTTGGGATGATACTTTTTACCCATTTGTCGACATCCATACTCTTATCCTAGACTACCGAAGTTAAATAGCCGTTAAAATGGCTTTAAAATATTGTGACATTTCGCTAGAATTTGAAGAGGTGGCCTAGCCTGGAGTCATTCATTAATGGCAAGCTAGGTTTTGGGCAAAGGCAGCAAATTTACGGAGAGGAACTCTACGGGCAGCGGAGAAGAATAATGATATTAGAAGCACTGGATGAGTGAAGTGGAGCCGAAGCCGTATCGCGTAATAAATAGGATACGAAGGCAGGTCTGTCTTGAACTGATTGCTTGATACTCCCACAGAACATCTTACTGAAACTTAAACTTCTTCTCCGCAAAAAGTTTCAAGCAAACATCTACCACTTTAGGGTCATAAAGGCTCCCCCTCTTCTGTGAGATTTCCGCTAACGCTTTATCGATACCGAGGGCCGGGCGGTAAGGTCGGTGAGAGGCCATCGCCTCAACAACGTCAGCGACACCCAAGATTCTGGCTTCGAGGAGAATGTCTTTGGCCATTAGGCCTGCCGGATATCCGGAACCGTCCATCCTTTCATGATGCTGAAGCACGATTTGCGCCACCGGCCAGGGAAACTCTATCATTTTCACTATGCTGTAACCAGCTTCGGGGTGGGTTCTAATCATATCGAATTCGATCTCAGTTAACTTACCGGGCTTGGTCAGAATTTCACTGGGTATATACATCTTGCCGATATCATGAAGACTCCCGGCGACACGGATTCCCGCGATTACCTCCTTGCTGAGGCCCATCTCCTTACCGATAGCATAAGCTAGCTGGGTCACCCTCCGCTGATGGCCTGAGGTATACGGGTCACGCATCTCGGTGGTTAAGGCAATTGCCTTGGTAATGTTCTCTATCAGCTCTTGCAACTTCTCGGAATACCGTTTGCTTTCTTCCTCAGCACGCTTCCGCTCGGCCAGTTCCCGCTGCACTGTCTCGTACAGCCTCTTGTTTTCCATTACCAGACGTTGCTTTTCCAACGCAGCCCTGACGGTAGTCAAGATTGAATCTACCTTAAATGGCTTGGTAATGTAGGCAGATGCCCCCTCGTTCAGCGCCTGCACCGCCGTTTCCAGAGAAGCATAGGCGGTGACCAGGAGCACCATCATGTCAGGGTGCATTTGCTTCAAAGGCGCCAGTAGCTCTAGCCCCTCCATATCGGGCAGCTTAATGTCCAGCAGGGCCACATTGAAGAATCTCCGTTGCGCCTTCTCTAGCGCCTCTCGTCCGGTACTGGCCGTCTCTGTCTGATAACCCTTTTCCCTAAATATGAGTGACAAAGTTCTCGAGGTACTCTCATCGTCGTCAATAATCAGGATGCTCTCTTTCATTCTTCTGCACGCTTTCGCTCGGCTAGTGCTGAGTCTCTTTGCTCAGCCGCCAGGTTGCCACTGCCCGGCGCTGCTTTTCCAGCGCCTTACTGACGGCGGCCAGGACCGAGTCCATGTTCAAGGGCTTGGTGATGTAGGCTAATGCTCCTTCGAGAGAGGCACGTACCGCCGATTCCAGAGAGGAATGACCCGTAATCATGAGGACGCTCATTTCAGGGTGCATTCTCTTCAAGGGCATTAGTAGCTCTACCCCCTCCATATCGGGCAGCTTAATGTCCAGAAGAGCCACATTAAAGAATCTCTCTTGCACCCTCTCCAGTGCCTCTCGTCCGGTACCGGCCGTCCCCGTCTCATAGCCTTTTTTGCCCAGGATGAGGGCCAGGCTCTTACGAGTGCTCTCATCATCATCAACAATCAGGATGCTCTCTTTCTCGCCCATCTCTTTCCTCCCCCGGTTATCCTGCCTTTTGTTTTTTCTCCTCAATCTCCTCAACCAACTTGAGTATCTCTTCCTCGTCAAGCGGCTTGTAGAGGCAAGCGTAGGCATTATTGTTCAGTGCCTTTTCCACCAGGTTAGCTCTCTCCTGGCGGTAAGCAGTCATCATAATGGCTACCGCCTCCGGGTTAGCTTCTTTGATGGCTAAATAGGTTTCCAGGCCATTTATGGTCGGCAGTTTCATATCGATGAAGATGACGTCATAGTCCTTCTTCCGTGCCCTGGCGATGGCTTCCTCACCGGTATTCACAGTGCTCACCCTATAGCCCTGGTTGCTCAGTATGTTTTTCAAGTTGGCGCAGGTCTCTGGGTCATCATCAACCACCAAGATGAGCGCTCCCTGTTTGGTTTCCCTTGCCCGCTCAGTGAGAGCAATCACCTTTTCGATGTCCAAGGGCTTGTAGATTATCCCGTAGGCTCCGGCTTGCAGTGCCTCCTGAACCAGCTCCTCAACCGCATAGGCGGTCATCATCACTACCACCGCTTCCGGCCTGACCTTCTTCATCCTTTTATAGGTCTCCACACCGTCCATGAGCGGCATTTTGATGTCCATGAAGACCATATCAAAGGACTTCTCCTCGACCATAGCGATAGCCTCCGGCCCGTCCTTGGCCGTGGCGACGTTATAGCCTTTGTGCTCCAAGACGAAGGCCAAGGTCTTACCCATGCCGACGTCGTCATCCACGATAAGGATGCTGGCTTTCTCCATGTTACTTCCCCTTTTCTTCACGGATGGGCAGCCTGACAGTAAAGGTGCTACCTTTGCCCACCTTACTTTGTACCTCGATGGTGCCGCCATGCCCCTCCACCAG
>DAOUZD010000079.1 GCA_030665795.1 Dehalococcoides sp. | reverse complement strand
AACGAGGCATTCACCCCTTCATCTGGACGATGCAAAACGTAGACAACATGCGTCGTCAACTCAAGAGCATCGGCGCCATCTATGACTGGAGTCGGGAGGTAGTCAGCTGCCTGCCGGAGTATTACAAGTGGACAGAGTGGTTCTTCTTGAAGCTCTATGAGGCCGATCTGGCTTATCGAGCCAAGGCTCCGGTTAACTGGTGTCCCCGCTGCCAGACAGTGTTGGCCAACGAACAGGTGGTGGGCGGAGGCTTCTGCGAGCGCTGCGGTACCGCGGTGACCCGACGAGACCTAGAGCAATGGTTCTTCCGTATCACTAAATATGCCGATGAACTTCTAGAATACAAAGACACCATCTGGTCTGAGCCGATAAAAACGATGCAGCGGAACTGGATAGGTAAGAGCCAGGGTACGGAAATTTCCTTTGACCTTGAGCATCCCGGCACGGAAGAAAAAGATATCAGAGTATTTACCACTCGTCCCGATACTACCTTTGGCGTTACTTTTATGGTTCTGGCCCCGGAGCACCCGCTGGTGTCAGTACTGACCACACCAGATAAAAGAGCCGAAGTTGAGGATTACATTACTAAATCAAGGCGTCTGAGTGAAATAGAACGCCTATCAACGGAGAAGGAAAAAGACGGGATATTTATTGGGGCCTATGTCATCAATCGACTTAATGGGGAAAAGGTGCCCATCTGGATTGCTGACTATGTTCTATTGAGCTATGGTACGGGAGCGGTAATGGGGGTACCCGCCCATGATGAGCGTGATTTTATTTTTGCCAAGAAGTATAACCTGTCAATACGAGTGGTGGTAGCTCCACCGGAGTGGCAGGATGAGGAGCTGAAAGAAGCCTATATCGAACCAGGTGTTATGGTGAACTCGGCACAGTTTAACGGGCTTCCCAGCCAGCAAGGCATAGAAGTGATTTCCGACTTTCTTGAGGAGAAAGGCTGGGGCAAGCGAACCATAACCTATCGACTTCGTGATTGGCTCATCTCCCGCCAGCGTTACTGGGGAGCGCCAATACCCATGATTTACTGCGAAAAGTGTGGCATCGTCCCCGTCCCAGAGGAAGACCTACCAGTACTGCTACCAGAAGACGCTGAGTTCAGACCCACTGGGGAATCGCCGCTAAAATACCATGAGCAGTTTGTCAATACCATTTGTCCCCGCTGCAGTGCTCCAGCCAAGCGGGAGACTGACACTATGGACACCTTTATGTGTTCCAATTGGTATTTTTTGCGCTATACTAGCCCCAATTGTGATACCGCCCCATTTGATGCTGATAAGGTAAAATGCTGGATGCCGGTAGATCTTTATACTGGTGGTGCGGAGCACGCCGTGATGCATCTACTCTATTCCCGCTTCTTCATTAAGGCAATCCGGGACATAGGACTAGTTGACTTTGATGAGCCCTTTAACCGCATGTTTAACCAGGGGATTATTATTGCCGAGAAGCAGAAAATGAGTAAATCACGAGGCAATGTGATTACTCCGGATGAATATGTCTCTGAGGTGGGAGCAGACGCAGTACGTGCTTACCTTATGTTCTTGGCACCCTGGGAACAGGGTGGCGAGTGGAACGACAGCGGCATCAGCGGAGTAAGTCGCTGGCTTAATCGGTTGTGGCATCTGGTGCTGGGAGGATATAGCCAAGATGAAACCCTTAATCAAGAGGCCAGGCAGAAAGCAGAGCAGGAGCTATCCCGCATTACTCACCAGACGATAAGGAGAGTAACCGATGACCTAGAAAGACTTCATTTCAATACGATGATATCCACACTGATGGAGTTGACTAACTATCTAGCCAAAGTGAAGGAAACACAAGTAGTTGCCTCTTCTGCCTGGGAAGGGTCGATAAGCATCCTGCTACGGCTCCTGGCACCTACTGCTCCCCATCTGACCGAGGAGTTATGGGAGAAGACAAGGCGTGAGTATAGCATTCATAACCAAAGCTGGCCGCAATGGGATGAGAAGCTCGCCAAGGATGAAGAGATTACCCTAGTGGTTCAGGTCAATGGTAAGCTGCGTGATCGTATCACCGTCCCGGCGTCTATCACTGAGGCAGAACTTCCGCAATTGCTACTCGATAGAGCCAAACGAGTCAATGCTTACCTTGAGGGTAAAAAAGTTCTAAAAAGAATATATGTCCCAGGTAGGTTGGTCAATTTTGTCGTGCAGTGAAAGCAGCCAGATGGATACCATGAAAATAGCCTTTATCGGTGGTGGGGCGATGGGTGAAGCGATGCTATCCGCAGTTTTGAACAAAGGGCTGAGCATGCCTGAGGCAATCTGGGTTAGTGATATTAAGGAGGAACGTCGCCAGCATCTTAAGCAAAAATACGGCGTGACCGTGACGGAAGATAATCGTGAAGCCACTGACAAGAGTGATATCATCGTTCTAGCGATTAAACCACAGAATTTAGCTGAGGTAATGCCTGAGATCAGTGGTCATCTTAAGTCGACTCAGCTCATCTTATCCATCATCGCCGGGGCCAGAATTAATACTTTATGCCAAGGACTTAATCACCGGCATGTCGTTCGGGTCATGCCCAATACTCCTGTCCAGATTGGTGAGGGCATCAGCGTGTGGACAGCTACGACTGAGGTAACCAAACCGCAAAAGGAATGGACAAGCTCAATTCTAGGCGCAATGGGTAAAGAAATCTATGTTGATGATGAAAAATATCTCGATATGGCTACTGCGGTAAGTGGTAGCGGGCCGGCTTATTTCTTTCTTTTTGTCGAGTCCTTGATTGAATCGGCGGTAAAGATTGGACTTTCCCCCGATGTGGCAGAGGAACTGGTGCTCCAGACAATGCTTGGCTCAAGTCAGTTACTCAAAAAATCAGACAAATCACCAGCTGAGTTGCGAAGAATGGTTACCTCACCCGGCGGGACTACTGCTGCGGCTATGCTCCAGTTTGAAAAGGGCAGCTTCAGCAACCTAGTTCAGCAGGCAGTTACCGCTGCCTATAACCGAGCTAAAGAACTAGGCAGGTAAGTAACAGTGCCCGTCCTGTTCGACTTCACGCCGATGGTTGCCATCATCCTGCTTCAATTTATCGCCAACTTACTACCTTAATTTACCCGAATTACCCCAAAAAATAAAAGAATCATAAAATTCAATACTTTCTGTCTTGACAAAATATACAATATTTATTATAATATAAGCATAAACTAAACTAATGCTGGAGGATGCGAGGGTGAAAAACGACCGACAAGATGAAGAGCAACGGTTTGTGGAAGAAGTCGGCATTGTCTTCGAGCAGACCGGCTTGCCCCGAATGGCCGGCCGTATTCTTGGCTGGCTTCTCATCTCCGACCCGCCGCACCAATCGACCGATGAACTCACCGACGCTCTCATGGCTAGCAAAGGCTCTATCAGCACCATGACCCGTTACCTCATCCAGCTAGGCCTGGTTGAGCGGCTCAGCCTGCCAGGGGTACGGCATGACTACTTCCGCCTCCGCTCCGATGCTTGGCAGCACATGATAAGACGCGGTCTTGTCGACGAGATTCGGATGGTCCGGCAGGTGGCTGAACGCGGACTGGAACTATTGACAGACAAAACTCCCCCGACTCGAAAGTGGTTAGAGGAGATGCGTGATGTGTACACCTTCTTGGAACGAGAATTCCCTGCCCTTCTGGAACGCTGGGAGGAAGAGCACAAGAAAAATAGGGTACCAATAAAATGAAACCAACCGAAATAAGTCCATTATTCTCTTGAGGGAGGCTTAGAATGATAAGATGGCGAACAATAACTGCTTTACTACTATGTCTGATTTTAGCTAGCCTTACCGCCTGTAATCCGTTCGGTGACGAAGGGGAAACCACCGAGCAATTAGTTGAGGTAGTCAGGGGTGATTTGACCATTAGTGTCAGCGGCAGTGGTAACATCGAAGCTTCTCGTGAGGCGAGGTTAAGCTTTGGCAGTGGTGGCCGGATAGATAGAATACATGTTGAGGAGGGTGATGAGGTTAGTAAGGGAGAGGTATTAGCCGAGCTTGATACCGATGCTTTGGAATTAGCTAAAACCCAAGCCGAAGTAGCCCTGACTCAGGCGCAACTAGCCCAGACCCAGGCACAGTTAAGCCAGCAAACCACCGAATACGAGCTGAAAAACATTCGAGACACCAAAGATGCACTGGAGCTAACCTTATTTAATGCTCAGATAAATCTGGATCAAGCGAAATATAATCTAGAAAAGACTCAAGATTTATATACTTGGTCAGACATTAAGATTGCACAGGCTGACGTAGATGAATCCGAGAGATATCTGGAGTACTGTCTAGCGCAGCTGTACAAATATTTGCCGGAAGACGAAGGAGTTTATCCGAAAATCGAAGAGGATTTTCCAAAAACCGAAGGCTATAAGGTTTGGCAAGATCGAATAGTCCACGCCCAATCAAGGCTGAACGCGGCTAAAGACAGGTTAGAGGCAATGCAATCTGGCCGTGATACTGAGGAAGTAGCCATAAAGAAGAAACAGGTTGAAGCGGCAGAGATGGCGGAGGCGCAAGCCCAAAAAAATCTTGATGAACTAACCGAAGATATAGCCATAAAGGAATTGCAGATAGAGGCAGCTAAAGAATCGGTCAAGCAAGCTCAACAGTCTGTAGAGCTAGCCCGGGAGTCTCTAGCCCAGGCTCAGAAGCAACTAGACGAGGCAATCATCACCGCCTCTATTGATGGCGTAGTCACCAGTGTCAGTGCTGAGGAGGGGGATATTATTCCTTCGCCGACGATGGCTCCCAAGCCTGTGATTCATTTGATTGACTCCAGCAGCATGGAACTGATTGTGGAGGTCGATGAGATAGACATACCAGAGGTAAAGTTGGGGCAGGAAGCCATTATTGAACTGGACGCACTCCCCGATGTTGAGTTTGTGGGTGTGCTTACCACCATTTACCCGATGCCAACTGAAGTCGGTGGGGTGGTGCTTTATGAGGTCAAAATAGAGCTTGATGTTCCTGAGGACTCTGGCATCAAGGTTGGCATGAGCGCCGAGGCGGATATTGTACTCGCCAAACGGAGCAATGTCCTGCTGGTGCCGGATCGGGCTATCGCCGAAGATAGTGAGGGCAGGACAATAGTGAATGTCA
>DAOUZD010000061.1 GCA_030665795.1 Dehalococcoides sp. | reverse complement strand
TGGTCGCTTGGGGTTAGTGTCAACAGCAAAAATCTTGCTTTTCTGCTTGAAGCTGAGTATAGTATCAGTGATTGCCCCGTCTGGAGGAGTTGGCATGCGCCGGTTGCGAATAGGTATGGCTCAGATTAATACTACCGTTGGTGACCTTAAGGGCAACACTCAGAAGATTGTGGAAGCCATCGCCGAAGCCCGGTCTTTAGGGGTTGACCTCCTTACCTTTCCCGAGCTTGCCATCTGTGGTTACCCGCCGGAGGATCTTCTGCTTAAGCCACAGTTTATCGAGGAGAGTCTAAGGTCTCTTGACCAGGTGGTCGAACACTCCTCCGGGCTTACCATCGTGGTCGGTTTCGTCGATAAAAAAGGCGACATCTACAATGCTGCCGCCGTCATCCACGATGGCAAGCTGGCTGGCGTCTATCACAAGATATACCTGCCCAACTACGGAGTCTTTGATGAGAACCGCTACTTTCAGGCAGGGAAGGAGTGCCCTGTCTACGTCATAGCTGGCGTGGGTGTCGGTATCAACATTTGTGAAGACCTCTGGTACGAGGCCGGGCCAGCTATGGCACAAGCCTCCTCCGGAGCCGAGGTCGTAGTGAACATAAGTGCTTCACCATATCATTTTGGCAAGAGAGACTTCAGGGAAAGAATGGTGGGAGCCCGTGCCTCGGATAATGTGGCTATCGTGGCTTATAACAATCTGGTAGGCGGGCAGGATGAGCTGGTCTTTGATGGCAATAGCCTGGTGATGGATGAGAAGGGGCGTCTGATAGCCAGGGGCAAGCAGTTTGAAGAAGACCTGATAGTGGCTGACCTTGATGTTGAGGCTGTCTTTCGGACGCGTCTTCACGACCCCAGGTGGAGAAAAGGGACGCTGCTGCTAAAAGAGCAGCGGCGGCGTGGAACCAAGATAGTGGTATCTGAAGCGCCTTCGGCAGCTCCAAAACCACCGCTACCGCCAAGGCAGCTTGAGGAGCGTGGCCTCCCCGGCGAGGTCTATGACGCTCTGGCGCTGGGCACCCACGACTACATTATCAAGAACGGGTTTGACAAGGTGGTGATTGGTCTTTCCGGAGGCATTGACTCCAGCTTGGTGGCTGCCATCGCCGTCGATGCCCTGGGACCATCAAACGTGGCCGGGGTGGCTATGCCGTCAAGATACTCTTCTCCGGGCAGTATATCAGATGCTGAGTTGCTGGCTCAGAACCTGGGCATTAGGCTCTTGACTATCCCTATTGAGAAGGTTTTTCAAGCCTACCTTGAAGTGCTGGCCTCATCTTTTAAAGGGACTGAGCCTAATGTGACTGAGGAAAACATTCAGGCTCGCATTAGAGGTAACCTCCTCATGGCGTTATCCAATAAGTTCGGCTGGCTTGTTCTCACCACGGGCAACAAGAGCGAAATGGCCACCGGCTACACCACGTTGTTTGGAGACATGGCTGGTGGCTTTGCCGTAATAATAGATGTGCCTAAGACTATGGTCTACGAACTGGCTAGATACCGAAACTCAATAGCTGGGTCGGAACTCATACCCCCCACCGTCATAGACAAGGTGCCCTCGGCTGAGCTAAAGCCGGAACAAAGGGATACTGACGCCCTACCTCCGTATGAGGTGCTCGACCCGGTATTAACCGCTTACGTTGAGGAGGATAAAAACGTAGAGCAGATTATTGCTATGGGAATCGATGAAGAAGTAGTCAAGCGGGCTGCCCGATTGGTAGACACTAGCGAGTATAAGCGTCGCCAGGCACCGCCAGGGGTCAAGATAACCCCCAGGGCATTCGGACGGGATAGAAGGCTGCCTATCACCAATCGGTTCAGAGGATAGCCCATCTACCGCACTACAACCTTAAATTGTTTTATTCCTCCATTTTAATAGAAAGCTGGCTAGAGCCTTACCGTGTCCCGGTTGGGGGATAAAATTGACAACCCCAAGCGTAGATGCTAAAATTCGTTGGACTTAACGAAGACCCCCGAAGAAAAGGAATTCTGTACTAAAGAAGGTCTCATCCTGTTAGCCAAAAGGCTGGGATGAGGTGGGATATCCGGTGAGTAAGAGGGCTAAAGGTAAGGCGGGTTGGGTAGTAAGAAAGTAGACTATGGCGAATTTTGAACCTAAAATTACGGCGTTCTGTTGTAATCGGACAGCAGGCTCAGGTATTAAGCCAGCAGAAATAAATAAAATTCAATATATTCCTAACCTTTGTTTTCTCCCGGTGACCTACTCTGGCATTATTGCTCCTGAAACTATTTTAGAAACCGTGACCAGTGATGTCGATGGCGTGTTCACGGCTGCTTCTTCCTATTACTCCAAGGCTTACCCTCGTCACTCTGAAGGTTTCTAATATCTCTAAAGAGATGAAAAAGTTGAATCCAGCTGTCTAAGTAAGAAAGGAGGCAGAGATGGCTAAACCGAAGGTGGCTTTTTACTGGTGTGCTTCATGCGGTGGATGTGAGGAAACGGTCGTTGACCTTAATGAGGACATACTGAAGGTAGCTGAGGCGGTGGATATAGTCTTATGGCCGGTGGCGTTGGACTTTAAGCGGAAGGATGTTGAAGCTTTAAGCGATGGTGAGATAGCGGTGAGCTTCATAAACGGGTCAGTAAGACTGGAAGAGCAGGAAGAGATGGTAAAGCTCTTGAGGCAAAAGTCAGGTCTTGTCGTTGCCTTTGGCGCCTGTGCTCATCTAGGCGGAATACCCGGGTTGGGGAACTTCTTTAACCGGGAAGAGATTTTCCGAAGGGTTTATAAGGAAGTCCCCTCTGTGGAAAACCCGGAGGGAATCGTCCCGCAGGAAAAGACAGATATCGGCGTTGGTGAGCTCACCCTACCCGAATTTTATGATACAGTGAAGACCTTAGACCAGACCATCCCCGTAGATTATTATCTCCCCGGGTGCCCACCGCCACCTAATTTGGTAATGGATGCGGTAAATGCCATTCTCACCGGTGAACTGCCGGAGAAAGGGGCCGTGCTGGCTCCAGCCAAGGCTTTGTGTGATACCTGCCCGAGGGCAGAGACCAAGCCGGAGAAACTATCAATAACTGAAATAAAAAGGCCGTACGAGGTCAAACTTGACCCTGAGAAATGTTTCCTTGAGCAGGGAGTAATTTGTCTCGGCCCGGCCACTCGTACTGGATGCGGGGAAACCTGCATTAAAGCTAATATGCCATGCCGGGGGTGCTTTGGTCCCATAGAGGGGGTTGTAGACCAGGGAGCCAAAGCCATTTCGATGATCGCCTCTATATTGGGGCTGGATGGCGAAGAGAAGATGTCCGATGAAGATGTCAAAAAATTAGTTGAACAAATCGCAGACCCGGCAGGAACAGTTTACCGATTTAGCCTGGCTTCCTCTCTCCTTAGAAGAAGGCGAATGTAATAGGAGGTATAAATTGAGAAAGGTAACAATAGACCCAATAACAAGGCTTGAAGGGCACGGTAAGATAGAGATATTCCTCAATGATGACGGGGAGGTTGATAAGGCTTACTTCCAGATTCCCGAGCTTCGGGGCTTTGAGAAGTTCTGTGAGGGAAGACCCGCCGAGGAGATGCCGAGAATAACCAGTATGATCTGTGGGGTGTGCCCTACTGCCCACCATATGGCAGCCACTAAGACCCTTGATGACCTTTTTAAAGTTGAGCCAACCTCGGCGGCGAAGAAGATAAGAGAGCTTATGTACTGTGCTTTCCAGGCTGAAGACCACATATTTCATTTCTTCTTCCTTGGTGGCCCCGACTTTGTTGTTGGTCCGCAGGCACCTGCCGCGGAAAGAAATATCTTGGGGGTTATCGCCAAGGCGGGACTGGAAACTGGTGGAAAAGTGATAGAAGTGAGGAAAAGGCTGAGGAATATTCTGCGGACAATCGGCGGCAAGCCGGTTATGCCTACTTGTGGGTTGCCCGGCGGGGTATCAAAGGCGATTAGCGAGGAGGAAAGGGAGACCATTATAGACGCCGGGGAATATGCGGTGGAGTTCTCCAAGTTTGCCCTCGGGCTTTTTGATGATATAGTGCTGAAAAGTAAGGATTACGTTGACCTCGTCACCGGGGATATTTACAAGCATAGGACATATTATATGGGGCTGGTTGACGAGAATAACAAGTTAAACTTCTACGATGGCAAGATAAAGGTTGTTGACCCCAATGGTAAGGAGTTTGCCAAGTTTAGACCTCAGGAATATCTTGACCACATCAGGGAACGTGTTGAGCCCTGGAGCTATGTTAAGTTCTGCTATCTTAAAAATGTAGGCTGGAAGGGATTCGTCGACGGGGAAGATAGTGGTGTTTATCGGGTAGCCCCGCTGGCTCGACTGAATGTAGCCGATGGGATGGCAACACCACTGGCTCAGGAAGCCTATGAAAGAATGTATGAGGTATTGGGGGGAAAGCCGGTTCATAATACTCTGGCTTTCCACTGGGCTCGACTGATTGAGGCGCTCTATGCCTCGGAACGGGTGTTGGAGCTTGCCCGTGACCCCGAACTTACTTCCGATGACATAGTTAATCTACCTACCGAAGTTCCCAAAGAGGGCATTGGGGTGGTAGAAGCCCCAAGAGGAACTCTTTTCCATCACTATCAAACCGATGAAAAAGCGATTCTCACCGGGGTCAACTTAATCGTTGCCACGCAGAATAACTCGGCTTGTATGTGTATGGATATTGAGAAATCAGCCAAATCGCTTATACACAAGGGAGAAGTCTCCGATGGGATTCTCAATATGATTGAGATGGCATTTAGAGCCTATGACCCCTGTCATGCCTGCGCCACCCATTCACTTCCGGGAAGAATGCCACTTGAGGTGAATGTGTATGACAGTAAAGGGGACTTAGTGAAAACACTGAAGAGAGGCGGGTAAGGAGGCAACCCATGCGAGAAAAGGTAGAAGCGGCTTTAGCCCAAATAAGACCGGCTTTACAGGCAGATGGCGGCGATGTCGAGCTGGTAGACGTTAGCCAAGGCGTGGTTAAATTAAGGCTCAAAGGCGCCTGCGCCGGCTGTCCTATGTCGACAATGACCTTGAAGCAGGGGATTGAGCGAATACTTAAGGAGCAGATACCCGAGGTTGAGGAAGTGGTTGCCGTCTAAGAGGTGGCTTCTAAAAGATAAGACGATGTCCATGTCCAATAACCTGTAGCTCTTGCCCTCTATTTGGATAAAAGAGTAAAAATGAAAACGGAAAGAGTGCGCTTTTCCTGTCATTCTTGTGGTCAAGTAGTGGAGAGTTCTCCTGGAGAGCCACCCTGCGAGGTGCTTAAAGGCTGGTTGACTGTTTCTCGCTGGAAAGGTTCGGGTTCTGTCGAGCATTATAACTTCTGTTCCTTCGGTTGCCTTAAGTCCTGGGTAGATGCCCAGGTTCCAAGAGTTCCTGAGGTATTTCTTCAACCCTTCAAAGAGGACAAAAGCTAAGAGGAAGTAAGCATGGGCGAGGAAACAGCAATACAAGAAGCCAAAGAGGAAAGGATGAGTACGCTTGTCTTAGGCGTCGGGAACCCGATTCTCACCGACGATGGAATTGGAATCAAAATTGCGCGAAGGCTTAAACAGGAAAAGCCCGATTTAGAAGTTATAGAAACCAGCGAAGCCGGAATAGCCCTTCTTGACCTTATCGCTCTAGCCGGGTGTGATAGGCTTATCATCATCGACTCAGTAAAAACTGAACAGGCGAAACTGGGAGAGCTCTATAGGTTTGAGCTGGGAGATTTGAAGCCGGCTAAGGATTTCCCCTCCTCTCATGGTATAGATATTGCCACTGCCTTCGA
>DAOUZD010000160.1 GCA_030665795.1 Dehalococcoides sp. | reverse complement strand
GGTTTGCTTTAGCTCGTCCTTCATTAGCTTTAACTCGCCCTCCATCACTTCAACTCTCTTATTGATGTCCATACTAGGCTACCTCCTTTGCTGAATCACTTGGACAAGGAAGCTTTGCCACGTTGAGGCCCCTTCAGCGGGTTGCTGGCTTCCATAAGATAGGTACGAATGTCTAGGAGAATCCGATTGAGCTCCTCCTTTGTTACCCGGAAGTCATCTTCTAGCGCTTTTATTCTCTCTTCGGTATCCATATCATCCCCTTACATTTGAATGGACTTAAACAACATGCCTGCCACTGCAGGCAGAAAAACCAGGCTTGCCCCTGAAATAGCTGCGGTAATTCCCAAATTGTAGAGAATTTTGTAATTGCTCCCTCCGTCAGCTATGCTGGGGGCAAGAGCATTGGCTATAGTGAATATTATTACCAGAGGCAGCACCATGCTGTTCATGAGCTCAAGACCGGAAAAGTTGAAAGTGGTGAAGACACCTACCGAAGGAGCCCCCGATACCTTGGGCATGGCTTCTTCCGCTCTTGCTACCAGCCCTCCGAAGATGCCCATGACCTCGGTAATGAATATTAGGAGCACGGTCACCGCGGCATGCATGGCGATGCAGAGCCAGCGGAAGGGAAAGGATACCGTCCTTCGTCTTGCCCGCAGCATGGCAATTTTGTTGGCGAAGAGCGAGGCACGGTACCCAGCCCGCTCTGGTTCCCCACCTACGTCTATTGTATCGTAGAACATACCTACGCTCCGGTTCGCCAGTTCGCTTCCGGTCTCCTCGATGAATTTCTGCCAGCAAAGTTTGGTTCTTATCCCGGTAGTAAGCCTGGTGTGAAGCCATTTGACCTCATGCCTCAGGGTATTTATTGAGTCAAGGTCGATTCGACTCAGTGCTTCTCTCACCGTGGTCCCTATTGCCGTACAGACACCGCCTAGAGACCTCAAGAAGGCGCCTACCTCGGCATCCCTTTTAATTACCTTCTTGTCATCTAAGGTGCTAATATATCCTACCGGGAAAATCAGGGCGGCTGCCGCCATCAATGCCAACCCCAGGTTCCCTCCTTTTAGCGCCAGAAAGGCGCAGATGACTATGGCGGCGGGGGTAAGCAACTTAAACAGCTTTCGGGTAAGCTTCTGCTCTTTGGAGCCTGCCTGGCGCAGAACCATTGTTTCCTTGGGTGACATTAGATATATTAGCCAGACTCCCAGACCGGTGCTACCGATAGCAGCTACCACCAGCCCCATGATAAAGATGGTCTCTACTTTCCATATCATGGTTGAGACTATACCCATGATAATGATGAGGACTGCCGACAGGATGAGTGAAACATAGGCGTCAGTCCATAGTTTTAGCGTTTCCAGCTTTCTTCCGTACTCATTGTCATAGGCCTCAGCCCGGGCTTCCGCTTCTCTGGCTAGGAAGTCGGCTTCGGGCTCGCCGGAAACAAGGGAACTGGCGAAACGTAGCAGCAATCCTTTAATCTCTTCTTCCTTGGCTGATTCCCCGACCAAGCGGCAGGCTTTGGCATAGTCATATTTTAGCCTACGGCAGGTGAGTTCAATCCTTCTGAAGTATTCAGCAGAAGCACAGGGAAGCTGGGCGGAGCGGGCAAAAATCTGGCTTCGCGGAACGCCCCCGGCGGCAATAACCGACATATACGAGAGCTGATAGAGCAAATCAAAGCTCAAACTGCGGTTTTGGCTCCCTTTGCCGCTAGTTGCTTTATTCCCTTTTCCTGGCAGCTTTTCAATAAGCTTACCGAGCTTCATGCTGTCTTCCCTCTTGTGCCTCTCAAGGAGAGGCAAACTTCTAATGGCTATTTTCCCGGGACAGTAAATGAGATTGACTCGCGAACGCCGTTAGGGGTAGAGATAACTACGTCATTGGTTGTCCCTTTTCCTGCTGGCGGCCAGAGTATCGCCTGCATCACCGTTTCCTCTCCCGGATTTAATATCCCTGGCTCAAAGACCTCCGCGGTCTCATTTTCTGAGTTCAGGTAAATACCTTGAACCGTCCACTCATTATTATCCGGACTCCCTTCTGTATAGGGGAGCCACTTTGTGTAGTAGCTGCCACCGTCATCGTAATATTGAACAATGACATCCCACTGGGCGAAATCGTTCAGCTTGGTCTGCCCGCTGTTCCTCGATGCCACCTCCAAAGTTTTTCTGCTTTTGCTTATATCTGCTGTCAGTAGAGCGAGCTCGGTTCTCATTATCTCCCCGTCCCGGTCGCTTATCTCTCGCCAGCCCGGCGTGCTGGTGTCCACTGACGAGATAAAGCCTTGAGACATCGTCATGCCGCCAAAGATTATCAGCATCATACATATTGCAGAGACGATGACCATCTCCATAGTTCCCACTCCTTCATACTGAAGTAGTATTCATCAGCTATTCCTTGATTCATTCTCTCCTCCCTAACGGGAGAAGGAGACCGAGGCCGGAATGCCGCTCGGAGTAGAGATAACTACCAGATTGGTAGTGCCTACCCCGACCGGCGGATTGAGCTGTGCCCTAATCACCATCTCCTCCCCGGGATTTAGTATATCGGTCTCAAAGGCCTCCGGTGTATTGTTATCCGAGCTCGTGTAGTCCAGGTAAATCCCTTTTACCGTCCACTCATTATTACCCAGACTCCCTCCAGTATAAGGGAGCCATTTTACGTAATAGCTACTACTACCATCATAATACTGAACAATGACATCCCACTCAGCGAAATCGCTCAGCTTGGTCTGTCCGTTGTTCCCTAATGTCACCTCTAAAAGGTCTGCCGAAGGCTGGCTGGCGGTGAGCGTAGCTAGTTCGGTTCTCATTATCGCCTCGTCTCTCTCACCCATCTCTTCCCAGCCGACGGTAGTACTATCCACTGACGAGAGAAAGCCTTGGGACATTGTCATCCCACCAATCACCATAAGCGCTATACATATTAAAGAGACGATGACAGTCTCCATGCTTCTCCTCGCTACATGCTAAAGTAGTATTCATCCAATATTCCGTTAGGTATGACTATCTTTGCGAAATAAGTTCCAGTGCCGGGGTCAGTATTATAGGTAATGGTGATTTTCACCGTAGCGCCGGTTTTCCACTCGGTATCATTTTCTATGGTGTACTCCCAGCGCGGGTAACTCTCCCCGGCGTCATACAGGTACGGAACGCGGGAGAAATCGTCCTCCTGTCCGAAGAAGACATC
>DAOUZD010000140.1 GCA_030665795.1 Dehalococcoides sp. | reverse complement strand
TCTATCCTGCTAAGTAATGCACCTTACCCTTTGTTCGTTACCAACGCGGATACTTCAATCAAGTATGTGAATCTGGCGCTAGAAAAATTATCTGGTTTTTCTTTAACAGAGCTTATCGGCAAGAAGGCGCCATATCCATGGTGGACGGAAGAAACAATGCCGAAAATTGAACAGGACTTTAAAGAAGCTATACGCAAGGGTGCGGAAGGGCGGGAAGAGCTTTTTAAAAAGAAGAATGGGGAGCGGTTCTGGGTCAATATTTACGCTACGCCAATAGTAATAGATGGAGAGTACAGGTATTTCCTGGCAAACTGGGTTGACATCACCGAGCGCAAGCGGGCAGAGGAGGAAATCAAAAAATTCAAGATAATTTCTGATGCCGCACCCCATGGTGCGGTGATAAATGGTCTAGACGGTAAATTTATCTACGTAAATGAATCTTTTGCGCAGATGCATGGCTATACACCAGATGAACTAATCGGTAAACACTTTGCCATTATCTATACGGAAGAGCAATTGAAATTCGTTGCCAGATTAAGGAATCAGTGTTTGCAAAAGGGAAGCTATATTGGCGAAGAGGTGTGGCGTAAAAGAAAAGATGGAACCATCTTCCCGGCTTCGCTGACTACTCAATTAGTGAGAGACGATAAGGGAAAACCTCTGTATATCGCCGCGGTAGTGATTGATATCACCGAGCGCAAGCGGGCAGAGGAGGACATCAGGAAATTCAAAACAATTACTGATAACGCACGCAATGGCGTTGGGATAAGTACAATTGAAGGTGAATTTATCTATGTAAATGAGTCTTACGCCCAGATGCATGGGTATACTACAGATGAAGTAATTGGTAAACACTACGCTATTTTTTACACTGAAGAGCAGTTGAAAGTCATCGAGAGATTAAAAAAACAAATCCTGCTGCAAAAGGGGAGCTACGTTGCCAAAGAAGTGTGGCATAAGAAAAAAGATGGTACCGTCTTTCCCACTTTGATGACGGTGATACTGGTGAGAGACGATAGTGGGAAGCCTCTGTATACATCGGCAATATTGGTGGACATCACCGAGCGCAAGCGTTGGGAGCGACAACTTCAAGAAAAGAACGAACGACTGGATGTGCAAAATGAGGAGCTTCGGTCGCAGAGTGAGGAACTGATGACACAGGGACAAGAACTCACGGAGAAGACCAGGGAGCTGGAAGTGGCCAGCAACGCCAAGTCCGAGTTTATGGCTCATATGTCCCATGAATTGCGTACCCCCCTCAATGTCATTATTGGCTTTTCCGAATTGATGCTGGACGGAGTGGCGGGAGAGGTCAATGAGGAGCAGAGACAGTGCCTTAACGATGTTTTGGGAAGTGGCCAGCACCTGCTGGGCTTGATTAATGATATTCTTGACCTGTCCAAGATAGAGTCGGGCAAGATGGAACTCAAGCTGAGAAACGTTGCCCTGCCCGGTATAATCGAAACACTGAGAAGCGAGATGATGCCCCTGATTGCCAAAAGAAAGCAGAGTCTTGATGTTATTGTCGAAAAGGGGCTTCCCTCAGTCCGTGCCGATAAAGCTAAGATAAGGCAGGTGCTCATTAATTTACTGAGTAATTCGACTAAGTTTACTCCCGAGGGTGGCAAGCTGCAGGTTGAAGCGGTCAGGGAGGACGGTTGGTGTCGGGTCAGTGTCATTGATAATGGCATCGGCATCAGCAAGGAAAATCAGAAAAAGATTTTCGAGCCTTTTAGCCAGTTGGAGAATCCTTTACCCAGGGAAGCCGGGGGCACTGGGCTGGGGCTGGCTATTGCTAGGCAAATTATCGAAAAGCACGGTGGGCAGATTTGGGTGGAGAGTGAGTATGGGGAAGGAAGCCGGTTTAACTTTACCCTGCCCCTGGCTAACGCCGGTCGGTCCTATCCTCGGAAAGCAGCCGCGTAATTATTTTAAGGAGGAAACAAGCACTGAAAGAGAAGATACTGATTGTGGAAGACAACCCGCAGAATATGAAACTGATTGAGCTGATTCTTAGACCCAGGAGCTACACACTGCTCAAGGCGGTTGATGGAGAAGAGGCGCTGGATACGGCTACCCGAGAGCAGCCGGACCTCATCGTAATGGATATACAGCTACCCAAGATGAGCGGGCTTGAGGTGACCAGGAGACTCAAAAAGATGCCGGCCTTCCGCCGCACCCCTATCATTGCGCTTACTGCCTATGCGATGAAGGGAGATAAAGAGCGATTTATTGACGCCGGCTGTGACGCCTATTTATCCAAGCCTATGAACACCCACGAGCTACCGGAAATGATTGGCAAGATGCTACAACATCAAAAGGATAATACCTAGCGTGAGGGACAATGGCAAAGAAGATTCTTATTGTCGATGATGATTTGGCAATGGTTAGACTGATTGCCCAGGTGCTTACCAAGAAAGGGTATGAGGTACTTGAGGCTGGCAGTGGTCAGGAAGCCCTGCGGATTTTCTTTACCCATAAACCGGACTTGGTGCTTATGGATGTGGTTATGCCCGGGATGGATGGCTGGCAGACCTGTAGCCGTATCCGCGACATCTCTCCAACGATACCAATTATCATGCTCACCGGGAAGCGGAAGACGGAAGATGATGTTGTGCATGGACTTGAGTATGGGGCGGATGATTACCTCCTTAAGCCGGTGGGGAATAAAGAGCTGGTGGCAAGAGTGCGGGCAGTATTACGACGCGCTGAGTTGCCTTCTTATCTGGATGGTAAGGAGAAGGCGATTACCTTTAGTGACGGTTTTCTCACCGTAGATATTATTGAACGGAAGGTGATGGTCAATGGAGAGAAGATTAAATTAACCCCGATAGAATTTCGCCTGTTAGCTCTCCTGCTGGAGAATGCGGGTCGTATCCTGACTCACCAGCAGCTATTGGAGAAGGTATGGGGTTGGGAGTATGTTGATGACCTCGATTATGTGCGTATCTACATTTCGCATCTACGTCGGAAGATAGAACCGGAGCCCACTCTGCCCAAATATATTATCACTGAACCCGGAGTTGGTTACTCCTTCCAGAAATCATTTTGACAACTTACCTCTCATTTTCTACCTCCTACCTCCCCCTTGCTCCCCCCTCTCCTGCAAAGGAGAGGGGGGATTTTTGGTCAGAGGGACAAAAGCCCCTCTTTTTCGTTTTCCTTCCCCAATAGCTTCAGTTCGACATTTGTTGTAAGATAATAGATGATATGGGTGATTCAGTGAAGCGATTGGCGGTTCTGGGTTCAACTGGTTCCATCGGTCAGCAGACCCTTGATGTCGTCCGTGCACTATCAAATCGGTTTCGCATCGTTGGGCTAGCCGCCGGGAAAAACATTGCTTTACTGGCCGAACAAATTAACGAATTCAAACCGGAGTTTGTTGGCTATTCCCCAGTTAATTGTGAGGACGAAAAGACACCGGCTCGCCTCGCTGATGTGGAA
>DAOUZD010000169.1 GCA_030665795.1 Dehalococcoides sp. | reverse complement strand
TAACCCATTTCTTCAGCTCGTTTAATTATGGTCATCAGGAAGCTGGGTGTTCCCACAAATCCGTTAACTTTCAAGTCATGCATGGTCTGAATCTGAATCTCGGTATTACCAGTGCCCATAGGTATTGCGATGGCTCCACAGTCTCTCAACGCTTCGTGGAAGAGAATACCCGCCGGGGAGAGATGATAGGTAAAGGTGTTAATCACCACGTCTCCTTTTCTAAATCCGGCTGCCCAGAATGCCTTGGCGAACCATTTGATGCCGGCATGCTGGATTGGCTCATAGATTGGGCCTGGGGAGAGAAAAACGCGGTCAACCTCTTCAGGGGGAATGGTGAGAAAACCGCCGTAGGGTGGACTCTTCTTTTGCAGCTCAATGAGGTCAGTTTTTCGGGTAATGGGTAATTTTTCCAAGTCCTTTACGGTGCCAATCTGGTCAGGGCTAACTCCTGCCTTGTCAAATATATTCTTCACCGCCGGAGCGTGGCGGTAAGCATAGACTACCGTTTGAGACAGCTGCTGGTTAAGGTATTTTTCTCTCACCTCCGCTGGCATTATCTCCAGTTCATCAAAAAATTCATCTGGCTTACCTTTTATAGCCATCTCTTTCGCCTCTTATAGTGTTTTACTTCGCGGTAGCTCTTCTTCGCTCCCATGGCGGAGAGGCCCATGTAGAATTCCTTCACATCCTCGTTATTTCTGAGGAAATCAGCCGAACCATCGAGAACAATCCGTCCGTTTTCCATAACATAACCGTAGTGGGCAATACTCAGTGCAATTCTGACATTCTGCTCCACAAGGAGTACCGAGGTTTTCTGCTCAGTATTGAATCGATTGATAATATCGTAAATCTCTTCGACGAGGAGTGGTGCCAGACCTAACGACGGCTCATCGAGCATCATGAGCTTGGGGGCAGCCATCATCGCCCGACCGATAACCAGCATTTGCTGCTCACCTCCGGAAAGGTAACCACCAATGTTATGCCTAAGCTCCTTGAGTCGTGGGAAGTAGTGGTAGACCATCTCCATGTCTTGTTTCACGGCACGGCGGTCTCGGCGGTGATAGGCACCAACCGTCAGGTTTTCTTCAGCACTGAGATGTCCAAAGACCCGGCGTCCTTCTAGTGCCTGAATAATACCCAGCTTACCTATCTCCTCAGCGCTTTTGCGGTCTATTCTTTCCCCGTTCCACTGGATGCTACCATCGGTTACCTCTCCCTCCTCAATATGGAGCAGGCCAGATATTGCCTTGAGTGTGGTACTTTTACCGGCACCATTGGCCCCAAGGAGGGTAACAATCGAGCCATCCTCCACATCCAGAGAGACGCCATGCAGCACCCGGATAACATTGAGATAGGTAACCTCAATGTTATTTAATTTAAGCATATTTACTTCTTCCCCGCAGGGGCTCCGCGGAAGCGGAGCCCCTATCTACTCTCACTACTTACCAAACCAGTCGAATTCCTCATATTTGACCACTGGCGCTTCTATCCAGTCGGTTATCGGGGCGATTTGCCCGCTCTGTATCTGGAAGATTCGCACGGACTTAGACAGTCGGTTATCACCAGGAGTATAGCTTACCGGGCCGTGCAGTCCGCCAACATCAAAGTTCTTCAACTTCTGGATACCCTGGGTCTCAACGGCTTGCCAGGCTTCTTCACCACCCTTAGCTAACACATCATAGCCAGCATTTTCTACCGCCAGCCTCAGAATCTCGGCTACGATTAAGCTTTGTGCCCAGGATGTGATGTAGTCCATGTTGCCTTCGTCTTTAGGGTGCAGCTTCCGTACATATTCGGTCATCTTGGCCATACCGGGAACATTATCACCCCAGTTCACGGTGGGGAATACTCCATAAACACCTTCGACAATGTCAGCGCCGGCGATGTCAACCAGTGCCTTGGTAATACCAGCGTGGCCCAAACCGACGGTTACACCGGGATACAGCCCCAGGGCAACGGCATTCTTCATGATGACGGCGGTCGGTGCCGGTGTGCTGGAAATGTAGAGGACATCGGGATTTGACGCCTTAATTCGGGTTAAGGAATCCATTTCCGAAGTAGTGTCTGCCTTGTGCTCATCGGTGGAAATAATCTCAATGCCCAGCTCTTCGGCGGCGGCTTTAGCCGCATCCAGAGCCCCGTAGCCGGTGGGATTGTTGAGCAAGTGCATTGCCATCTTGGGCTTACCGGGGCCTTTCCAGATGTTCTCCATATAGTATCTGGCAAAAGCGGTCCAGTCATCGCCGTAATCTGGCATCTGCCCATAGATATGCTGTGGTGGGCGATGCAATATCGGGGAATTGAAGGAAGCGATGCCGGGAAACCCCGCCCGATTGGCGATTTCCATTGATGCTGACATCATTGCTGAGGACGCGGTGGTATACAGGACACAGTCTTCATCCATGAACCTCTTGACATTGGTGACCACTTTAGAGGCATCATAGGCATTGTCCAGCCACACCACTTCAATGGGGTATCCGGCAACGCCACCGAGTTCGGTGTTGATGTATTCAATGGCATCAAGATTGGCATGCCCCATGGGGGCTCCCTTCTCAGCCGCCTTTCCTGTTGATGGTGTGCTCATGCCTACCTTTATCGTTTTTTCTCCAGGGCCGGCACAGGCGCTGATAACGGGCAGTACTGCCACTATCAATGCCAGTAAGATAACCCCAGCGACCACCATTAATTTTTTCTGTTTCATCTTATTTCCTCCTTTGTTGATTTAAGCTATCTTTCCTTTCTGAACGGTTACATTGTAGCGTATACCTCCTTCTTTAATCTAGTACGAGAAAGGCCACAGCCGATAGGCCGATTTAAACAGCGTCCAGCGATGGGCAAGTCCCCTCGGCTCAAGTACTAGAAAGAGAATGATTACCAGACCGAATAGCATCGGGGTAACCCCGGTGGCGAATCCGGCGGGTAACGCAATATTCGCCTCCAGAAAAGGAACAATTATCACAGTTAATATCTGCTGGAGAAGACGAAGA
>DAOUZD010000023.1 GCA_030665795.1 Dehalococcoides sp. | reverse complement strand
CCCATCTTGCCCGAGCCACCAATTATGGCTATTCTCACCAACTCACCTCACTGTCTTCTTTTTGCCCTGGGATATGAACCAAGGACTTTAACGAAGATGGAAATTTTTTCCAAATTCTCCAGAGCCTCTTGCGCTTATTGGTTACATTCTATACTTGGTAATACGAGCACTGAGAAAGTATATCAACCGGGATAAGAAAGGAAAATTGGACAGGTGAGAATAGCCATAATTGGTGGCTCGGGCAAGATGGGACGGTGGTTTGCCAACTTTTTATTAAAAGACGGCCAGGAGGTAATCATCAGTGGCCGAAACGAAAGCAAGCTACTGGAAGCCAGGCAGCAATTGGATGTCGAGGCTGCTTCAAATGTGGCTGCGGTCAAAAGTGCTGATGCCGTGCTGCTCTCAGTGCCGATAGAGAATTTTGCCGAGGTTGTTAAAGAGATAAGCCCCCATATCAAGCCAAAGCAGGTTATTGTTGATATTACCTCCATCAAAGTCTCTCCGGTGGCAACAATGCACGAGTATCTAAAGACAGGATTGGTGTTGGGTGCGCATCCGTTATTTGGCCCCGGTGCCCAGGGGGTTGCTAATCAGAATTTTGTGCTGACGCCGACTAATGATGAGGAGAGAGCCTTGGCACAAAAAATCAGGGAGTATTTGGAAACTAGAGGTGCTAAAGTCAGCTTAATGACTCCTCAAGAACATGACGAAAAGATGGCGGTTGTTCTTGGGCTTTCCCATTTTATTGCTATCGTCTCCGCGGATACCTTGCTCGACTCCGATAAGCTGAAACCGCCCGGGGAAATTGGTGGCATTACCTACAAAGTGTTACTGACTCTGGTAGAAAGTGTTATTTCGGAGGACCCGGAGCTTTATGCTTCGATACAGATGAATCTACCCGATATCACGGAGATTGAAGAATTATTCCACCGAAAAGTAAAAGAATGGGTGGATTTGGTGAAGAACAAAGACCGGCAAAAATTTATCCGGCAAATGAATGCCTTGAAAGATAGACTTGAGAAAAATGACCCTGATTTTGGGAAGGCCTACGAAAATATGTACAGGCTTGTCGCCGGATTATGAAAGTTACTTTACCTCGAATGAGCCAAAAATAAAGCCCAAATCCTCTTGCAGCGCCGAGACCTTATCCGGAGAGAAGAGCTTTTCATCTATATCCAGCATCACCTTCGTTTCCGTCTTCACTGAGCCAACCACGTGAGCCCTGAGACATTCCTTTTCCGCCTTTCCCGGTGCTTCCTGGACCTTGAAGGTTAGGGTGCCGCGAGTAATAAATGATGACGTATCGCTGGGAAGGGCAGATGTTTCCAGCTTCGCTTCCCCCGGGTTCGCTCCTTGCTTCAGGGTAAAGTCTCTTATCTCAGCATAAAGCAATTCCGGATTTACCTCTTTGTATGTCTTTCTAATTTGCATCTCTGTTTCCTTTTTCCATCCTACCTTAATGATAAGCCATTGCTGGGCAAATTTACATCTCCTTGTTCAGGTTAGCCAGGAACTCAGCGTTGGTTTTGGCCTTGCGTAGGCGGTCGAGAATTCGCTCGGTGGCTTCAACGTAGTTGTTAGAGTCAGAGGCAATCATGGTCACCATGCGCCGCAGTAGCCATACTTGCTTTAGGCTCTCTTCATCGACTAACAGTTCTTCTCGCCTGGTGCCACTGCGCTGAATATCCATCGCCGGGAAGGTGCGGCGTTCCGCTAATCGGCGGTCGAGGTGAAGTTCCATATTGCCGGTTCCCTTGAATTCCTCATAGATGAGGTCATCCATGCGGCTGCCGGTGTCAACGAGGCAGGTGGCAATGATAGTCAGGCTGCCGCCCTCCTCTATGTTACGAGCAGCGCCAAAGAAGCGTTTGGCGGGGTGGAGGGCACTGGGGTCGATACCACCGGATAAGGTACGACCGCTGGAGGGCATCGCCAGGTTATAGGCCCGGGTAAGGCGGGTAATCCCGTCAAGGAGGATGAAGACATCTTTGCCACTTTCGGCGATGCGCTTGGCTCTCTCTAGGGCTAACTCAGCGACGCGGGTCTGGTTTTCCACCGGCTCATCAAAAGTGGCGCCTATCACCTCTCCCTTGACCGAGCGCTTCATATCAGTAACCTCCTCCGGTCGCTCACCAATAAGGCACACCAGCAGGTGAATATCACTATAGTTAGTAGCCGCCGCATTGGCGATGGATTTGAGCAGTATTGTCTTGCCGGCCTTGGGTGGTGACACGATTAAGCCTCGCTGCCCGCGACCGATAGGGGCAATAAGGTTGAGCAGACGAGTGGTTACGTTCTCAGGCGAGGCTTCTAGGTTAATTAATTTGTCGGGGAAGGTAGCGGTGAGTGAGCCAAAGTGAGGTCGGTCTTTGATTAGTTCGGGGTTGGTATTGTTAATGGCTACTATCTGAAGCAGACTATAGTATTTCTCGTTACTTTTTGGGGGTCTGCCTTGCCCGACAATCATATCACCGTTGCGCAGACCAAAGCGGCGGATCTGCGATGGGGAAATGTACACATCGGTTTGGTTGGGCAGCAGAGTATCCTGCCTGAGGAATCCGTAACCGTCAGACATAATGTCCAGGATACCTTTACAGAAGACGTGACCCTCTTGTTGGATATCTGACCGGAGTAAGAGCATAATAATGTCTTGCTTATTGGAGCCATCGTGGCTGGAAATGCCCTTTTCCTTGGCCAGAGCAATTAGCTCTTCTTCGCTTTTGCTTTCTAGTTCTTCAATGTTCATGATGTAACCTCACTCTCGAGTTCCTCTCTTCATTCAGAAAGGAGAGTCGTTTTCTCAGTTCTATTGTTGCGAAACCCGTCGCCAGTCAGCCAGAAAACGGCTGACGCCGGCATCCGTAAGCGGGTGGTTTATCATCTGCATCAGTACATTATAGGGGACGGTGGCGATATGTGCTCCTGCCTTGGCGGCAACCACGCAATGTAAAGGATGACGAATGCTGGCGGCAATCACCTGGGTGGATAGCTGGTAGTGCTTAAATACGTCCACAATGTCTTTCACTAGCTGCATACCATCATGACCAATATCATCCAGTCGGCCGACAAAAGGACTGACGTAGGTGGCGCCAGCCAGTGCGCCGAGAAGTGCCTGATTCAATGAGAAACACAGGGTCATGTTTACTTCTATATTTTCCTTGCTCAGCGCTGACATTGCCTCCAGCCCATCAGCAGTGGCTGGTATCTTAATGGTGACATTGGGCGCCCAGGAGGCTTTGATTCGGGCTTCTTTAATCATTGATTCAGCGTCTTCGGCAAGCACTTCGACAGAAACCGAGCCGCTGACAATGGAGCAAATAGTTTTAGTCACGGTTTCGTAGTCAGCCGTGGCTTCCTTGGATACCAGGCTGGGGTTGGTGGTAACCCCGCTGATGATACCCAGTTTGGCAGCTTGTCTGATTTGGTCAATATTGGCGGTATCTAAAAAGATGCGCATTTAGTCCTCACTTTCCGGCGAAAGGGGTAACGGAGGTTGGGCCCCTTCGCGTAGTACGTCCTTCGCCACGCCGATGAAATCGCGGAACAGGGGATGGGGGCGGTTAGGGCGTGAGCCAAATTCAGGATGGAACTGGCAACTTACCATCCAGGGGTGGTTGCCTAGCTCGCAGATTTCGACCAGTTTGGTGTCCGGGGATAGCCCGCTGTAAATCATTCCTGCCTCATGTAGCGGAGTGCGGAATTGATTGTTAAATTCAAAGCGGTGTCGATGACGCTCGTAAATCAGACTCTGTCCATAAGCTCGTGCGACACGGCTATCTGGGAGTAGTTGACAGGGATAATTACCTAGGCGCATGGTGCCTCCCTTATTTTCTAGGTCCTTTTGTTCGGGGAGGAGGTCAATAACCGGATAAGTAGTGTTAGGATTAAACTCGGCGGAGTTTGGCTCAGGTGAGTTCAAGGCATAGCGAGCAAACTCAATTACCATAACCTGCAGTCCCAGGCACAACCCCAGGTAAGGAATTTCATTGGTTCGGGCATAATTGGCGGCTCTTACCATGCCTTCGACACCTCTGATACCAAAGCCTCCAGGGACGATAATACCCTGTGCGGAGCGCAGTAAATTATCGCTGCCATTTTTTTCCAGGTCCTCAGATTTAACCCAGAACAGATTAAGCTCTCGATTATGATAGAGGGCAGCGTGACGCAGCGCCTCACGAACTGAGAAGTAGGAGTCGGTTAATTCCACATATTTGCCAACCAGGGCAATATTAACCGGCTCGTGTGGCGTTTTGAGGCGTTCCACCAGTTCCCGCCACTGGCTTAGGTCGGCTCGGCGTGCCTTGAGGCCAAGCTTCTTGACAATTAGCTGCCCTAATCCCGCCTCTTCCAGAAGTAAAGGTATCTCGTAGATGGTGGGTAAAGTGGGCAGGGGAATGACGGCTTGCCGTTCTACATCACAGAACAGCGATATTTTGTCCCTGATACTATCCAGAATGGGAAAGTCACTGCGGCAGAGAATGATGTCAGGCTGAATACCAATTCGGCGCAGCTCATTAACACTATGCTGGGTGGGCTTGGTCTTCAGTTCCTGAGTTGAGCTGAGATAGGGAAGTAAGGTAACGTGAACATAGAGCACATTGTCTCTCCCGACGTCATTTCTCATCTGTCTGATGGCTTCAAGGAAAGGCTGTCCCTCAATATCGCCCACGGTGCCGCCTACCTCGATTAGAATCACATCAGCCTTAGATTTCTGGGCTAATCGCTTAAAACGTTCCTTTATCTCGGTGGTAACATGGGGTACCACTTGAATCGTGCCCCCGAGAAAATCGCCCCGCCTCTCCTTGGCAATGACGGCACTGTAGATTTGCCCCGAGGTAACATTGGAATCAGCGGTAAGCTCAGTGTTGATGAAGCGCTCGTAGTTACCTAAATCAAGGTCAGTCTCGGCACCATCCTGAGTAACAAATACCTCACCATGCTGGTAAGGAGACATTGTGCCCGGGTCAACATTGAGATACGGGTCTAGCTTCTGAACCGAAACACTGATTTTACGACTCTTCAGAATGTTGCCTATAGAAGCGACAGTTATGCCCTTGCCAACAGAACTAACTACACCACCGGTAACAAAGATATACTTTGACATACGGAAACCAAACTCTAAAGCATCCAGAAAAACCTTTGCTTTTCTTGGTAGCCTGTTAAGGACTGATGCTGGACTTCAGTAACAATCAGCATCAAGTTTCTGGGGATTTCACTCTGTACTTTACCTATAGAAATAGTCTTAAGTGTCAAATTTTTGATGGGAAAGGTTTTCTTTACTCATTATAAAGAGGCGAAGATGAATTGTCAAGTTTTGTATCAAGGAAAAACCAAAGAGGGGTGAGGTTAGCTGGCAATAGTGCTATAATCTATATTGAATTAAAAGTTTATCTTTAAAGGAGATAATAGCCAATGGATGAATTAAAGGTGTTCACTGGTAATGCTCACCCGGCTCTGGCTAAGGCAGTGGTTGAATATCTAGGTATTCCTTTAGGTAAGAACGAGGTCTTTCAGTTCAGTAATGAGAATATCTTTGTTCGTATTCTGGAAAATGTTCGCCAGCGGGATACCTTTGTTATTCAGCCGCTCAGTTCCCCGGTCAATACTAATCTGGTGGAGCTGCTCATTATGATTGATGCTCTGAAGAGGGCATCAGCCGGCCGGATTACCGCGGTAATCCCTTATTATGGTTATGGGCGCACCGACAAGAAGGACCAGCCACGGGTGCCTATCACTGCCAGACTCATCGCTGACCTGCTTACGGTAGCTGGTGCTAATCGGCTGCTGACGGTAGATTTGCATGCGGCGCAGATTCAGGGTTTCTTTAACATACCAGTGGATGAACTGACCGCGCTTAATTTATTGGCTAATTATTTTGGCAAAAGAAACGTTGATGACTTGGTAGTAGTTGCCACTGATATCGGTATCACCAAACGGGCGCGCGACCTGGCCGAAAAGCTTAACGCTCCGTTGGCGATTATGGAAAAAAGGCGAGTGGGTAACGCTGACCGGGCGGAGACGCTAAATGTCATCGGTGAAGTAGAAGGCAGGGTGGCACTCACCGTGGATGACGAAATAGACACGGCCGGCTCGCTGGTGGACGTTGCCTCCACTCTAAAAGAACGGGGAGTTAAGGAAGTATATGCCTGTTGTAGCCATCCGATATTCTCCGGTTCCGCCGTCCAGAGAATAGTCTCCTCGCCGGTGAAAGAGGTGGTCGTTACGGACACCGTTCCCATTAAAGATGACAAAAAATTAGCTAAAATTACCGTTCTGTCAATGGCACCATTACTGGGGGAAGCTATCCACCGCATTCATACCGGACTATCGATAGGAGCCATGTTTGAGTAAATATAAAACATACTCTAGGAGGCTGAAATGGAAGATGGGATGAATGCTTACAAAATCCTTTTACAACGCCACCTAAATGATGACCGCCTTCTAGCAGAGAGAAGCTCGCTATTCCTTGCAAGTAGCTCGATTCTCTTTATAGGCTTTGTTATGTTGCTTCCCAGTGCTTACATACTTCGTATCTTTCTACCTGTCCTGGGAATTATATTAAGTTTGTTGGCTCTTGTTGGTAACAGGCGTACGAGTAAGGGATTATATTTTTGGGAAGAAGGTGAAGAAAAACTAGAAAAAGAAGGGCAAAACTTTACTTTTATGAGGGAAAATTTTATTTTCCCTCACACGGTTTATGATGCTGTTAATACAGGACGGTTATGGCGGAAGTTAAGGTGGATTAGAAATAGGCGTATATACGCTTATTGGTTGCCATGTTTATTTATTGCCTTATGGATTATTTCACTGGTTACGGTAGTAGTGAATTAAATGAGTAAACCTGAGAAGATGGTGGAGGTGTATCGAGCAGTCGGTGAGGCGGAAGCCCGGATTATCAAGGGTATACTTGAAAGCCATGGGATAACTTGCTTCCTGAAATCAAATGCCGCACCTTCAGTACACATGTTTGCTGTCGATGGCATGGGTGAGGTCAAAGTTATGGTCTGGGAGGAAGTAGCCGGGAAAGCCAGAGAGCTGATTGCGGGAGAAGGCGATGCTTAAATGGCTGAGCGGACTCGTCGATTCTAATGAGAAAGAACTGAAACATCTGCAGCCGATAGTCGACCGGATAAACACGCTTGAGCCTGAGTTTGAGAAACTCAGCGATGCTGAACTGCGGGCGAAGACGGACGAGTTTAAGGCTCGGCTTGAAGCGGGCAGTTCGCTTGACGAGATTTTGCCAGAGGCTTTTACCGCCGTGCGTGAAGCCGCCAAACGGACTATCGGTCAGCGCCACTTTGATGTCCAGTTGATGGGAGGCGTTGTCCTTCATCAGGGCAAAATTGCTGAAATGAAGACCGGCGAGGGTAAAACTCTGGTGGCAACTCTTCCTCTTTACCTGAACTCGCTCACCGGTCAGGGATGTCACCTGGTTACGGTTAACGATTATTTGGCCCGGCGAGACCCCTACTGGATGGGTTCGATTTATCATGCCTTGGGGGTAAGCGTTGCCAGCATTTACCCGCAGCAGACCCCGGATGAGCATCAACCCTCCCGCCTTTATGACCCTGACAGTGACTCGGGAGATAGCCGGTGGCGCCATTTCCGTACCGTTTCCCGAAAGGAGGCTTATGAAGCCGATATTACCTATGGCACCAGCAGTGAGTTCGGCTTTGACTACCTGCGGGATAATATGGTTATGGACCTGTCCCAGTGTGCGCAGCGTATCTTAAACTACGCCATCGTTGATGAGGTAGATAATCTCCTCATTGATGAAGCTCGCACTCCCCTTATCATCAGTGGTCCGGCGGAGGAGTCAGGGCAGATATATCAGGTGTTTGCCCGACTTGTCCCTCGCCTGCGGCCGGATGTGGATTATGTCGTTGAGGAGAAGGAGCGGAACGTAAACCTGACCGATGCTGGCATCAGTAACCTGGAAGGGATGCTGAAGCGGGAAGGATTGTTAAAATCCCCCAATATCTATGACCCGGCCAACTACGCCCTGACTCGCTATCTGGAAAGCGCCCTGAAAGCCCGGGTGCTGTTTAAGCGAGACCGCGATTATGTCGTCAAAGACGGTCAGGTTATCATTGTTGATGAGTTCACCGGCCGGATGATGTTTGGTCGCCGTTACTCCGAAGGACTGCACCAGGCAATCGAAGCTAAAGAGCATGTCAATGTTCAGCGGGAGGCGATGACCTTTGCTACCATCACCATCCAGAACTACTTCCGAATGTACCAGAAACGGGCCGGGATGACTGGCACTGCCCTCACTGAGGCTGAAGAGTTTCATAAAATATACGGGCTTGAGGTGGTGGTCGTTCCCACCCACAAGCCGATGATTCGTGAAGACTTTCCCGACCAGATTTACAAAGATGAGAAGGCTAAATTCCGCGCTGTGGCGCGTGAGATTGAGCAACTTCATCAAGAGGGCCGCCCGGTGCTGATTGGCACCGTATCGATTGAAAAGTCGGAATATCTGAGTGACCTCTTGAAGAGGAGAGGCGTTCCCTATGAGGTGCTCAATGCTAAGTATCATGAGAAAGAGGCCGGTATCATTGCTCGGGCGGGAGAGTCGGGGGCGGTGACCGTGGCTACCAATATGGCGGGAAGGGGTGTTGATATTGTGCTTGGTGGAAGTCCTGAGGGGAGGGGTGAAAAGGAGTGGCAGGAGGAACACGAAAAAGTT
>DAOUZD010000007.1 GCA_030665795.1 Dehalococcoides sp. | reverse complement strand
CGCGAATCTCTGGTGCGCAATGGCTCATCTCCCAGCAAGGTTTCTTGTTTACCCAGAAGTCGGCAGCACCCCCCTCTACAGCCATGACAACAGGAACCTCACTCCGGACAAGCGCTTCCGCTTCCCTCAGCAACTCAACTCTCCTCTTCTGCCGTGCCCGTCCGTCACGAATAATTCCATAAGTGCCCCAAACAGTAATGTACCACACCAACGCCAGCGGGATAAGGATTACTGGCATTGCCAACCCCACCGCCAGCGCAACCTCCCACCCGAAGCGAGCAAAAAGGAACCAGACCACAAAGGCATACACAGCTGCCGGCACAGCAACAGGCAAAACAATCGGCATCGGCCTACCAATAGCTAAAGCCGTAGTCTTGACTCGTCTCCCAATAATGGCTAGAACTCTGGCCCTTCCTTCCGCATGTTCACGGGCACTCTGTCTCTCCCATGCCTTCCTATCCATGTTAATCTCTCCCTTCGGGTATGTTTGCTATCTGCTTCCAGCAGCACATTGCTGCTCAGCTTCTGTTATTGCCCTAGTCCCCTCCTCACTTTACTGAACCGGAGGTAAGAGGCAGGTTTATGGAGCTAAGCCGAAGAGACTTCCCTCTATCCCTACTTTTTCTCTTACCTCCATCTCAGCTTAGCGCTACGCTGATAAACCTGGCTTCCGCCGTGATACCTATTTCTAACTCTCCCAAAATACCTAAATGACACGCCTTGGCATTGCGCTTTATACCTATTTGTAGCTGTTCAGTATTAGGTAATTATGCTTACCTGTATGCTATCGAAAGTACCGACTTCCTTTTCTTGATGCGCCAGACTGGGCTGACCTGGAGTAATTTATCATCACACCTAAGCAAACTGGAAGCCGCGGGCTACGTTGCCATCGAAGAAGAATTTTTGGACAAGAAGCCCCATATCGTGCTTTGCCTCACCGACGAAGGTCAAGTAGCTTTCCGGGAGTACCATCAGAGCATGAAGCAGGTGCTTGACAACCTGCCTAAAAAATAATGATGTATTGTACTCAGCTTCTTTGATTTATCAGCTTTCTTGACAAGTAGCTACCCTTTTAGTGCAAAATAACTACAGCAATCGGAGGTGATAAGTAAAATGAAAGTGATTTCAACCCAAAATGCCCCAGAACCAGCGGGGCATTACTCGCAGGCGATAGTTCATCATAATATCGTTTATGTTTCTGGGCAGCTACCGATAGACCCAAAGACTGGAGAGAAACGTACTGGTCCGATTGAAGAACAGATGGAGCAAGTATTAAATAACCTGTCAGAGATACTTAAAGCCGCGGGTTCTAACCTAAATCAAGTGATTAAAACCACGGTTTACCTTTCCGATATTGAATTATGGTCTCGGGTGGATGCCGTCTATGCCAGATTTTTTGGCGAGCACCGTCCGGCGCGCGCTGTAGTGCCAACCAGAAATTTACATTTTGGATTTCAAATCGAGATTGAAGCGATTGCGGCAGTTAATAAATAATCTTTAATCAAGTGGAACACCATGAACCAACTTGTCTGTACGAAATGCAAGGCGACTTACTCGCTGGATGAGCCAAGATGGAAGTGCGATTGCGGTTTTATTTTGGATATCGAGTTTAAGGCAATTTTCGATTTAGAAAAAATCAGGAAAAGAAAGTCAACCATGTGGCGGTACCGGGAAGCAATCCCCATCCAAGATGATGCCAATATAGTCTCTTTTGCTGAGGGCTTTACCCCATTAACTGAAGTAAATTTTGACGGTAAGCCGGTTTTGATAAAGCAAGACCAATTATTCCCAACCGGGTCTTACAAGGACAGAGGCGCTTCGGTTCTTATCAGCAAAGTAAAACAGTTGGGAATTCAGGAAGTCGTGGAAGACTCTTCTGGAAACGCTGGTTCAGCCATCTCAGCTTACTGCGCCAAAGCTGATATTAACTGCCATATTTTTGTTCCCGAAGATATGGCCACGGGGAAGGTAACCCAGATACAACTTTACGGAGCGAAATTAAATAAGATTCCCGGTACTAGGGAAGACACCGCGAAGGCGGTTCTGAAAGCAGCGGAAAGAGTCTACTACGCCAGTCATTCTTGGAATCCGTTCTTCTTTCAGGGAACCAAAACATTCGCCTTTGAAGTTTGCGAACAGCTGGGTTGGAAATCTCCTGACACAGTTATTCTACCGGTTGGTAACGGAACCCTTCTATTAGGAGCATATATCGGCTTTAAAGAGCTTTTGCAGGCTGAAATTATTGCTAAAATGCCTAAAATTATTGCCGTGCAATCAGAAAATTGCGCTCCCTTGTATTGGGCTTTCCGGGAAAACTTAGCCGAAATTCCGGCGATAAACAAAAAAGAGACACTTGCTGAAGGAATTGCCATCGCGGAACCGATTAGGGGGAAACAGATTGTTGCCGCCGTCAGGCAGAGTAAGGGAAATTTTATGGTCGTTAGTGAGCGTGAAATTAAGGAATCATTAAAAGAAATCTGCCGAAAAGGATACTACATCGAACCTACTGCAGCGGCAACCATTGCCGGAATAAAAAAATACTTACCACAATCGAAGTCTGACGAAGTTATTGTTTCCGTATTTACCGGACACGGACTAAAGACAACGGAAAAAATGTTAAAACTGTTAAATTGTTGGGGCAAACAAAAAAGGCACAGGTTTTAGCCTGTGCCTCTCCATTTCCTCAATATGGCTGTTCGTACATAATTACGACTTTGCTGTGCTGGAAAAACCTGAAAGTTAATTTAAGCCTTAGTTCTGATTCAAAGGGGGGGGCCTTTAGTCCCCCTTTACTAAATTGCCTTTAGGCTTAACCGTTTTATTCACTACATTCTTGGGCCACCGCCCGCTGAGCACTCTAGCTGCCTCCTGCCCCACGCTTGCCCTTAGCCGCCTAAAAGCGGCATCGGAATAAGAAGCGGAGTGAGGAACAACGACTACATTATCCATCTTCAGCAGTGGATTATCTGGGTCAACCGGTTCCTTTTCGAAGACGTCCAGTCCAGCACCAGCGAGCTGCTTTTCCTGTAGCGCCTTAATCAGCGCTGCCTCATCGACGACTGAACCTCGAGACGTATTGATGAAACAGGCACTTGGTTTCACTTGTCGGAATTCTTTTTCACCGATGAGATGCCAGGTTTCCTTACTCAGGAAGGTATGCACTGAGACATAATCTGACTCCTTGAGTAGTTCCGGCAAGCTCACCAAGGTTATGCCATGCTCCTTGGCTACGGATTTATCCACATAAGGGTCATAGCCTAATATCCTTAAACCAAAGCACTGTGCCTTCCTGGCCATCATTCGCCCAATGTTGCCGCAACCTATCAGCCCGAGAGTTTGCCCGTAAATTGAACCCATCGGTGCCATAGCCCGCTTGCATTCAATCCAGTGACCCTGCTTCACGCCGTTATTTAGAAAAACCAGCTTTTTAGCGCAGGCAAGAAGTAGAGCGATGGCATGGTTAGAGACCTCCTCAAAGCAGAAATCAGGGATATTGACCACCAAGATACTGTTATCGGTAGCCGCAGCAACATCAACCGTATCATAACCAATGCCGTAGCGGACGATTACTTTGCATTTTGTTAATGCCTCTGTAACCCGACGTGTTATCTGAGCGGCCACTACCAGTATGGCATCAGCATCCTTAGCTGTTTCAATTATCTCGTCCTCGGTAGCACAATCAGCATCCACCAACTCAACATTCAACTTAGCCAGTTCTTCGGCCTCTTCCACCATAGGGGAACGGTCATCCATTTTGTCTACCCGCACTACTTTAAATTGTCTTTCCGTCAACTTTACCCTCCTTTTCTGCTTATCTTCGCTGCTCATTGTAGACTGGTGCGAAAAGGGTTGTCAATATAATGAGGATAGATAGCCTAAGATTCAACGCGGGGGCAGAAGTCTTGGTTCCCCTCCCTTGTGGGCGATATTTATTTTTGCTAAACTTACTCTAATTGATAACCGAGAAAAGGGATGCTTGAGCTATAGAATCAAAGGAGGCAAGAAAGCAATGAAAAGAGCGATGAGGATAAACCCCAAAGATAATACCGCCACTACCCTCGAGGAAATTAAGGCCGGAGACAAGGTGAGCCTAGTCTCAAAATCAGGTCCAGTAGGAGAGATAACCGCCCGACAAGCAGTACCCTTCGGACACAAACTGGCTTTAGCCCGTATTGACCAGGGAGATAAAGTTTTGAAATACGGGGAGGTTTTTGGCTTGGCCACCCAGCCAATAAATAAGGGGGATTATGTCCATGTCCACAACGTGGATAGTGCTCTCTTTCCTTCCACGAAGGAGGTAAAGTAATGGAATTTCTAGGCTACGAGAGACCCGATGGTTCAATAGGAGTGCGTAACCATGTAGCGGTGATTTCAAGTGGTAGGTGTGCCAACGAGATGACCGCTACCATCGCCGATGCCGTCAAGGGTGCCGTACCCATCCTGCATACCTATCCCTGTCCCCGTCTCAAAGAAGACAATGAACGGGCTTTACTAACCCTAGCTGGGATAGGCAGCAATCCTAATGTTGCCGTCGTCATCCTGATTGGTATTGGCTGTGAGAATCCACCCCCCACCCAAATTGGTGAGGAAATAGCCAAATTTAAAAAACCAGTCGAAGTCTTAACCATCCAAGAAAGCAAGAGCTTTTCGGACCTAATGGATAGAGGATTGGCGATGGCCCACAGCATGGTTGCAGAAGTCTCCGCAATGCAGCGAAAGCCTTTTCCCTTGAGCCACCTCACCCTCGGGGTGAAGTGCGGCGGCTCCAGCGCCATCTCCGGCATCGCCGGTAATTCGGTGACCGGACGAGTCCTTGACCGACTCATCGCCGAAGGAGGCACTGCCATCTTCTCGGAAACAACTGAGGTCATCGGGGCGACCCATCTTCTGGCCAAGAGAGCGGTCAACAAGGAAGTAGCGAAGCGGCTCGAAGAAGCCGTAGAACGAATGGAGGCAAGGATTAAGGCTTGTGGAGGGGATATCAGAGGTTCGCAACCAACTCGCGGCAATATTGCCGAAGGCTTAACCACCATTGAGGAAAAATCTCTCGGCTCCCTAGCCAAAACAGGTACCGCTCCCTTGCAGGGCGTACTGGAGTATGCGGAAAAACCGCCAGGGAAAGGGTTATTCTTCATGGATGGCTCTGCCATGACCAGCGAATTAATTTCCGGAGAAGCCGCTGCGGGAATCCATATCCATATTTACAATGTCGGCGGTGGGATCTCCTCCAGCTTCCGCTGCCCACCCGGCTGGACCGGAGAAATTCCGATACTACCACAGATATCGGTGGTCAGTAACCAAAGTAAGCCGCGAGATAGCCAAGAAAAGGAATTCTTTGATATCTACGCTGACGCCATAGTTGAGGGCACAGAATCCGTTGACGAGGTGGCTGACCGACTCTTTGAGGAAATTATCGCCGTCGCCTCTGGTAAGTTGACCAAGCGAGAGATGCGTTCTGGTTACCGGGAGCCGATAGTAATGTATACCACCGGACCTATCCTGTAGCTTTGCACAGAGATAAAGGATAAACTTTAAGCGCCCAAGTTTCCTTGACAAAGTAAAGGACTTTGCTAGAAAATAAGCTAATGCCGATGGCATGCTGATAAATAGTCAGGAGGTAATTTCATGATTGTTAAGGTGCCACAATTTCCCTGGTATGGTGATACCGAGTTAGAGCTTGACTTCCCCGACTCTTGGGAAGTGATTGTCCCCCAAATGGCGGGTCAGGATGCGCCTAAACTCAGTGACAAAGGAATACGAGAGGCGTTTCTTAACCCTATTGGTACGCCACGAATTGCCGAGTTAGCTCGTAACAAAAAGGAAGTCGTCATCATCTTTGATGACCTCACTCGTTCGACTAAGATAGATGAATTAGTGCCCTACGTGCTAGAAGAGCTAAGGGAGGGTGGCATTAAGGATGAGAACATCAGATTTATTGCCGCCCTTGGACTCCACGGAGCCATGAAGCTTATGGACTTCCAGAAGAAACTAGGCCCCGAGATACCACAGAAATTCCTGGTCTTTAATCATAACCCATATGAGAATTGCACTCACTTGGGTAAAACATCTCGCGGAACGCCGGTCTTGATAAATAGTGAATTTATGGCCTGCGATTTGAAGATTTCTATAGGAGAGATAGTGCCTCATCCCACATCCGGTTTTGGCGGCGGGGGTAAGATGATACTTCCCGGCGTTGCCCACATCGATACCACCACAGTCAACCACCGTGAGCAATGTCAAATCTCAGAGTCTGGTAGCATAGTGCTTGACAGCTGGGGCAGGGTGGACGACAATACGATGCGGCTGGATATAGAGGAAGTAGCCAGAATGGCCGGCCTTGATGTCTCGGTGAACGCTGTGGTGAATATGCGCCGGGAGACCATTGGGCTGTTTGTCGGTGACTTGGTCGAGGCCCATCGAGAAGGGGTCAAAATGGGACGAAAAGTCTACGCTACCGAGGCGCCAGACGAAGCCGACATCGTCGTGGCTAATGCCTACGCTAAGGCAAACGAGGCCTCGCTGGTGGTTACCCTAGGTAGTAAGATGCTTAAGGAAGCCGGTGGCGACCTAATAATTATTGGCAATATCCCTGAGGGCCAAATTTGCCATTATTTAGTACGCAGTTTTGGCAAGAAGATGGGTGGCCGACTGTGGGGGGCACAGACAGAATTACCGCCTAGAGTCAAGAGAATGTTCGCGCTCGGCCCCTATCTTGATAAAGCTGGGCTCGACTGGGTAGGCCCGATAGACAAAATCATTATCCTCAATAGCTGGGCCGAGATTTTAGCCATGCTGAAAAAGAGTTACGGCGATAAGGCAAAGGCAGTCGTTATCACTGATGGTACACTGCAATACTTCCCGCGCAGTGGACTTCCCCGAGGCCACACTTCAGCACTTGGCTGACCCGTTATAAGGAATACTTAAAAGAAATCAGGGTGTCAGGACGTTAGGTTTAATCGGCATCCTGATTTTGTTATTTAGACAAAGGTCAGCAACCGTTTAGGATTTTCTAGCAGCATGGCGTCGATTAGCTCTTTGGAGAGACCTTTTATCTTCATCACTGGCACGGCATCGCGCAGGATATGCCCATAACCCCAGCCGCCATAGCGACAGAGCGAGCTTTTGGTCCAGTTATCGTGCGAGATGAGAAGCTGATTTTGGTACCCTTTGTCGGCAAGGTCCTTCAGTTCGTTAATCCGCTGGGCATCATTGGGAATATCCACGACTCGAAGACGAGTGGGATAGTAACCCTCCCGGCCAAACAAGTCATACTCGATGCAGCAACCGGTTTTAGCCAGTTCAAGGCGGTTGCCAGGCTCTCTGACGGCACGGTCAACGTGGCCCATAATGGTGCGACTAAGGTCAGCCCCAGCTTTGTCCAGTACTCGAATGCATTCCATGGCGGCCCCTTCGCTCTGGCCAGGATGGGCAGTTATTGCCGCTACGGCTCCGGCTAGCCCATACCCGATGATGACTACTTCTGCTGACTTATCCCACTGGTTATTTTTGGAAGGCAACATAGCGCTATCCCTTCTCACATTACCAGTAGGAACCAATCCAAGTAGCCATGTATGGTTGGGGTACGGGAGGTCGCTTACGGATAACTTCCTCTCTAATGTCCGTGCCGAGACCGGGGCCGGTGGGAATCTCCAGATAGCCATCCTGGTACTTAATGGGCTCGGTAAGAATTTCGTTGTACTGGTCGAGGTAGGGATAGAAGAACTCCTGAAAGACAAAATTGGGAATACTGGCATCTAGATGCAGGCTGGCTACCGTTTGCACTGGACCATTGGAGTTGTGGGGCTGGACGGCAACGTAGTAGGCTTCGGCCATGGCGGCAATCTTTTTCAGCTCCCAGATACCTCCCACATTGCAAATGTCAGGCTGGATAATGCGCGCTGCCTGCTTCTCCAGAAGGGGACGAAACTCCCAGCGGGTGTAAAGGCGTTCTCCGGTGGCTATGGGCAAGTTAATCGCTGCCTGCAACGCCGCCAAGGCGTCAATATTATCGGGCGGGATGGGCTCCTCGTAGAAAAAGGGGTCAAAAGGCTCCAGTTTTTGCGCCATGCGAATAGCGCTTATCATGTTGAAGCGGCCATGGCATTCAATGAGTAAATCTATTGAAGGCCCCACGGCCTCTCGCACCGCTTTGACGCAGGCGATGGCAAACTCCTCCTCAGATTTAGGGATGACCTGGCCACCATGACGGAAGGGGTCCCACTTCATGGCAGTAAAGCCCTTGTCAACCATCTTGAGGGCATTCTTGGCCAAAGATTCCGGAGTATCTTTCTCGGTCATTTCGGTAACCACTTCTTGGAAAGCCCAGGCATTGGCATAGGCTCTCACCCTATCCCGCAGTTTACCACCCAAGAGTTCATAGACGGGCACCCCCAGTGCCTTTCCCTTGATATCCCACAATGCCTGCTCCACACCACTCAAGGCAGTAAGAATGATAAGCTGCCCATACTTGAATGTCTGTTTGTAGAGAGCATTCCATATGTATTCAATCTGAAAAGGGTCCTTGCCGACCAGAAAATCTTTCAACGATTCCAGCGCTTTGACCACCACTATATCATTACGTTCCAGGCTGGCTTCTCCCACACCGGTAAGGCCACTATCGGTATATAACTTGACAAAGGTCCAGTTGGCGTGTCCGCCTTGAGTCTGGAAGACACGCAGGTCAGTAATTTTCATCAATACACCTCCTAAAATGCTAAACTTGTTCCTAAAATGGGCTAGAAGGATTATACTCCCCGAAGGAACACTCCGCAAGAGCCTAAAGACAACGCTTAATCACCAACAATCCGATTGCATTACACCATGTTCCTCTCAAAAAGTCTGAGGAAATGGACGGTTTGAACCTTGACCAATAAGCAACGGTGTGGTAGTCTAACGCTGGAAATTGATGAACATTGGGATGAGAAAGGAGAGAAGCTATGGCGGAAATAGACAAGGCGAAACTTAAAGAAATCTATACTACAATGGTGAGAATTCGGTTTTTTGAGGAGAGGGCAATGGCGGAGTACCGTAAGGGCTTACCTGGTTTCATCCATCCTTCCATCGGTCAAGAGGCCATTCCGGCCGCCGTTTGTGCCTTTCTCCGAGAGGACGATTATATTATTTCAACCCACCGCGGGCACGGTGACATCATCGCCAAGGGAGCCAGGCTCGACAGGATGATGGCTGAGCTCTTTGCCAAAGAAACCGGGTACTGTAAAGGCAAGGGTGGCTCAATGCATATCGCCGCTGTCGACCGTAATATTCTTGGGGCCACCGGGATTGTAGGCGACGGCATACCGATAGCCGCTGGTGTCGGCCTGGGCTGCAAGATGAAAAATCTAGACAGGGTGGTGGTTGCTTTCTTTGGTGACGGTGCTACCAACTCTGGCGCTTTTCATGAGGGCACTGGTTTAGCCGCAGTCTGGAATTTACCAGTGCTCTTTGTCTGTCAGAACAATCAGTACCAACAAAGTACTCCCGCCAGAGACTATACCAGGCTGAGCGACCTGTCTGACCGAGCTAAAGCCTATGGGATTCCCGGAATAACTGTGGACGGCAATGATGCTATCGCCGTCGCTGAGGTAGCCAGAGAAGCCGTCGAGAGTACCAGGAAAGGGGGGGGACCCATTTTTATCGTTGGCATCACCTATAGGCCCTATGGACATCATATGGGCGACCCCGGGACTAGCTACCGAACCAAAGAGGAAATTGAGGAGTGGAAGAAAAAGGATCCGATTGACCGGCTCCGCAACCAGCTACTGCAGAACAAAATAGCTACCGAAGCAGAGATTGAAGAGATTCATAATGCCACAATACGGGAACTTGACGAGGCGGTTAAATTTGCCACTGAGAGTCCCGAACCCAAGGTCGAAGAGGCTCTTGAGGATATTTACTACACCGCAGGATAAGCAAGGGGGTTAGAATGCGAGAGTTAACCTATAGAGAAGCGTTACGGGAAGCGCTTAGAGAAGAAATGAAACGTGACCCTGAGGTCTTTTTGATTGGAGAAGAAATCGCCGAATATGGCGGCTCCTACAAAGTAACCCAAGGACTGGTGGAAGAGTTCGGTCACGATAGAATCAAAAATACACCTTTGGCAGAAGCTTCCATCGCCGGTGCCGCACTCGGAGCAGCCTTGGTCGGGATGCGGCCCGTAGCCGAGATTATGTATATCGACTTTTCGTTCATTGCTGCTAACCAAATTATTAATCAAATCGCCAAGCTCCGGTACATGACTGGTGGTATGGTAAAGGTACCCTTGGTGATAAGAACCCAGGGTGGTGGCGGAGTAGCTGCCGGACCTCACCACTCTCAGTCTCTGGAGGCAATATATGCTCATATACCAGGGCTGCTGGTGGTGATGCCTTCTAATGCCTATGACGCCAAAGGCCTGCTTAAATCAAGCATAAGAGAAGATAATCCGGTGATATTCATTGAACACAAGAAGCTGTACGGTGAAGCCTGCGAGGTTCCCGAGGAGGAATACCTGGTGCCGCTAGGAAAAGGAGAGATTAAGCGCCAAGGTAAGGATATAACCGTTGTTGCCTACTCACGATGTGTGGTCCGTGCCTTGACCGTTGCCGAGGAACTGAAAAAGGACGGGATAGAATTAGAGGTCGTCGACCCACGGACACTGAAGCCTCTCGATGAAGATGTAATCTTGAGTTCGGTGAAAAAGACGGGCAAAGTGATGGTCGTTTATGAGGCCTGTCGAACCGGAGGCTTTGGTGCTGAGATAGCCGCTACCGTTGCCGAGAAGGCTTTCGACTATTTGGATGCGCCGATTAAGAGAGTAGCCGCCCTTGATTCACCGATCCCCTTTAACCCCAAAATGGAGGATTACATCCTCCCCAATGAGGATAATATTAAGGCGGCGGCTCTAGAATTAATGGGTCAGTAGACGACTAAGCTTCAAGGGCAAAATGAGAGAAGACTTATGGAGGTACCAATATGGCGGTTGCCATAATTTTCCCAAAACTTGACGAAGCCATGCGTAGTGGCAAAATCGTCAGGTGGCTAAAGAACGAAGGGA
>DAOUZD010000085.1 GCA_030665795.1 Dehalococcoides sp. | reverse complement strand
GAGCTAAAGGGGTGCTCCGAGAGATATACCCCGGTCAACTCTTTCTCCCAAGCAAGCTGCTCCCTGACCGAGACATCGGCGGTTTCCAGGTCCAGGCTGGGCATAGGCACCGGCATTTCTTCTCCCCACAGGTCAAACATGGTGGACTGGCCCGACTCCCGCAGGCGCTGCTCCCGCTGGGACAGAGACAGGATTCGATTAACGTTGTTCAGTAAAGTGCCACGGCTGCCCAGAGAGTCAAAGGCTCCCGCCTTAATCAGACTTTCGATTACCCGCCGATTGACGCCGCGCAGGTCGCAGCGGCGGCACAGGTCTTCAATGGATTTGAAGTCGCCTCCTTTATTCCGTTCAGCAACGATAGGCTCTACCGCCCCCGGCCCCACATTCTTAATGGCGGCCAAGCCAAAGCGGATGGCGGGGGCATCACCATCTTTCTCGATGGAAAAAGTAACCTGACTATGATTGATATCCGGTGGTAATACGGTAATACCCAGGCGACGGCACTCGGCAACAGCGCTGGCCGCTTTCTCCGGCTGACCGGCATGGATAGTCAGGAAAGCAGTGATGTATTCGGCCGGATAGTTCGCCTTGAGATAGGCAGTCTGATAGGCAATAAGAGCGTAGCTCACACTGTGTGCCTTGTTGAAGGCATAGCCGGCGAAGGGCTCGATAAGGTCAAAGACCTGAGTGGCTACCTCGGTTGAGAATTCGTTCTTCTTAGCTCCATCAATAAAGCGGCGCCTTTCCTTCTTCATCACCTCAGGAATCTTCTTCCCCATTGCCTTACGGAAAATGTCGGCCTGCCCCAGACTGTAGCCGGCGAAAGCCTGCACAATGAACAGAACCTGGTCCTGATAGACAATCACCCCGTAGGTTTCCTCAAGGATATTGGTCAGGGCGGGGTGGGGATAGCGGATGGGCTCAAGGCCGTGTTTGGCTTTGATGAAAGTCGGGATATGCTCCATAGGTCCGGGCCGATATAGAGCGACCACGGCGGCAATATCACTGAAAGTAGTTGGCTTAAGCTCCTTGATGTAGCGGCGCATACCGGCCCCTTCCAGTTGAAAGACACCGGTCGTTTCCCCCGAGGAGAGCAGGGCAAAGGTCCTGTCATCATCCATCGGGATATTAAACAGGTCAATATCAATGCCATGATTCTGGTAAATAATCTCTTTGGCCTTGCCCAAGATGGTAAGGTTAGCCAAGCCAAGAAAGTCCATTTTCAAAAGACCAATCTGGGCAATATCACCCATCGAGAATTGGGTCATCACTGATTCCTGACCGTTAACCTTGCTTCCCGACTGCAGCGGGACATACTTAGCGAGAGGTTCTTTGGAGATAACGACACCGGCGGCATGAGTACTGGCGTGGCGGGCAATACCCTCTACCCTCCGGGCTGAGTCAACCAGATTGCGAATTATGGTGTCTTCCTCGTAAATATTTCTGAGTTCGTTATTCTCACTTAAGGCGCGCGCCAGGGTCATGGTTGGCGAATAGGGAACCAGCCGGGCGACGCGGTCAACATCGCTGTAAGTCATACCCAGTGCCCGACCGACATCCCTGATGGCGGCCTTAGCGCCCAGCGTGCCGAAGGTAATAATCTGGGCAACATGGTCTTGCCCGTACTTCTGCGATACATAGGCGATGACCTCGTCACGGCGGTCGTCCTGAAAATCCAAATCAATATCTGGCATCTCCTGACGCTCCAGATTGAGAAAGCGCTCAAAGACCAGTTTATGCTCAATCGGGTCAACGGCGGTGATACCAAGGCAGTGAAGGACAATGCTGGCGGCAGCACTACCTCTAACCCCGAACAGGATGTTGCGTTCTTTAGCAAAGGAGATGATATCCCAGACGACCAGGAAATAGTTGGCAAACTGGGTCTGCTTGATTACTTCCAGCTCATAGTCAAGCCGCTGTTCTATCTCCGGGGTGGGCTGGGGGTAAAAATGGGGCAGATTCTGGTGACAGAGTTCAGCCAGAAACTGGACAGCCGTTTTTCCTTCCGGCAGCTCCATTTCCGGCAGATGAAGTCGCCCAAACTCGAACTTAAGGTCACACATTTCAGCAATGCGCTGGGTGTTCTCCAGTGCCTGAGGGATATCACGGTAAAGCTCGGCCATCTCCTCTGGACTCTTGAGATAGAAGAAGTCTCCGGGCATCTTCAGTCGTTTGTCATCGTGGATGGAAGCGTTAGTGCCAATGCACAGCAGCAGGTCGTGAGCCGAGGCATCCTCACGAGTGATGTAATGGACATCATTAGTCGCCACCAGAGGAATGTCAAGCTCACCGCTCATCGCAATGAGCGCCTGGTTTACCTGCTCCAGCTCAGGGATGGGGTGTCGCTGCACTTCCAGGTAGAAATCGCCAAAGGTTTGCCGGTACCATAAGGCGGCCTGTTTCGCCTCTTGAAGACGCCCAATACGAATAAGCTGGGGAACCTCACCAGCGATACAACTGGTGAGGGCAATAAGACCATCGTGATATTGCTCCAGAAGCTCCTTATCCACCCTCGGTTTATAGTAGAAACTCTCAAGATGTGCCTTGGTGGTAAGCTGAATCAGATTTTGATATCCGGTCTGATTCCTGGCGAGGAGAATAAGGTGGTAATTGTTTTTATCACCAGGCTCACGGCTGAAGCGGCTGCCGGGAGCGAGATACATCTCACAGCCGATAATAGGCTTTATCCCCACCTCCCCAGCCGCCTGGTAGAACTGAATCACGCCATACATCGCGCCGTGGTCGGTAATTGCCAGGCTGTCCATACCCAATTCTCTGGCTCGCGATACCAATTGTGGAATGCGGCACATGCCATCAAGCAAGCTATATTCGGTATGGACATGGAGGTGAGTAAACATCGCCCTCTCTGGTTCAACGTTTAACTAATTATATAACACAGGGTTGGTTTTTGGTATCATTTTTGACCTTAAAATTGTAAAATCTGGATACTTAATGATGGAGAGAATATTGAAAATCTTCGGCACCGTTGCTAAATATTTATTTATCCTGTGTCTGCCTCTGCTGCTACTGACGGCTAGCATTGCTGGGGCGGTAAATAGTCTCTCGCTGTATAAATATGGCTTTGAGAAGTATAACGTCAGCCAGACGACGGGCCTGACGGAAGCAGAGCTGGAGAAAGCCGCCGCAGGACTGATTAACTACTTTAACTCTGATGAGGAGGATATTAGCTTAACGGTGATAAAAGATGGCAAACCGTTTGTCCTATTCAATGAGCGGGAGGCCACTCACCTAAGGGATGTTAAAGGGTTATTTCGGCTGGACTACCGGGTTTTGCTGGGGACACTGATTTATGCCCTAGCCTATGCCGGAGTCAGTCTCTGGCGAAAAAACCGGCGGCAACTGGCGTGGGGGTTAATTGGGGGGAGCGGTCTCACCCTGGCCCTGATGCTGGCGCTGGGACTGGGGACACTGCTGAACTTCAACCAGCTATTTTTACAATTGCACCTTATCAGCTTCACTAACGAGCTATGGATGCTTGACCCGAGCAAAGACTACCTGATAATGCTCTTTCCGCGCGGCTTCTGGTATGACGCAACCTTATTCTGTGCCGTAGCGGCAGCAGTAGGAGCGGTGGTTTTGGGTGGGGTGGGAGTTTTTATTTACTCTTCCTCCACCCGCCGCAGGCGCGGATAGACAATAGAGACGATAATCAGGGCTGCCCCACCCACCATAAGCCCAATGCCCAGAGTCTGCATCGGTGCCGCTAGGTCAACAATTAAGCCCGTGAGCCAGGACTGAAGAGACGGCGGTATATCGGGTAGCGGCAGACTTGTCGGCAGAAAATTCTGCATCGCCCAAACGCTGGCATACTCAAGCGCCCCATAAATCAAGATGGTAATGCCCAGCTCGCGGGTGGCGCCCTTGACACTGCGATGCAAGAGAATAATGCCCAGTACCAGCAGCACCATCAAGCCAATCAAAGCGTAGTAAGCCGTCTGGGCATAGCTGATATATTGTCTTGCCTGCATAATCTGCGCCATAACCTCCGGAGGGATTGAACTCTCATCAACCTTAAATTCTGAAGGTATCTCTTCGGCAAATTGCTGGTAAAACTCATCAAAATACTGCTCTAACACGCCCGGGGGTGCGGCGGCAACCTCGGGGGGTAGACTTTGTATATTCTGCTGAAAAAGCTGCCACAGGTTGGCTCTCAAGTCTTCTTTTAACGGTGCCAACGATATCGTCAGGCTCAGTCTTTCACTTTTCCCCAACAGATAGTCGTATCCGGAATAGACGGCGGCACTTACCTGTTCCTTTAGCCAAGGCTCATTATCAGCGATAGTGCTATAGATAGCTTCTTCGAGAAATTCCACTTCCGGGGGTAATTGCCCGCTAATCTGCCCTTCAGTTACTTCTCTAGCCAGCGCGGTGACATCGAGTTTGTCCACCTGAGCGACAACAAAGTCCGGGTTGAGGAGAGTATTATTCAGGGTAAACAACGTGCCAAACACCGCCAGTGACAGAAAAAGGAGTGAACTCAAAATAAAAAGAGCCAGACCTTTCAGAAAATTCATTTGAACCTCCGTTATTGCTTAATTTTGAAACCGAGTTCGGGTAGTATTTTATCACACCGAAGAGTGAATTACACCAGCGACCCGGGTGGGAAATAAAATTGTCCCTAAAATTCCCCATAAGGTTGACTACCGAGAAAGCATCTAGTAGAATTATTCAGCAATGGGCGGTTAGCTCAGTTGGTTAGAGCGCTGCGTTGACATCGCAGAGGTCAGTGGTTCAAGTCCTCTACCGCCCACCATAAGGTAATGATATTACCCGAAGTTAGCTACTAGTTGGCAATTCTAATTGTCCAGAAGCAGTTATTCTCGTTTACTGATTGGTAATAGTGTTTCCTCA
>DAOUZD010000091.1 GCA_030665795.1 Dehalococcoides sp. | reverse complement strand
ACGGCGGTCAATACAGGCCTGCGCCAGGCTGAGTTGCTTGGTTTGACTTGGCGTAATTTGGATCTGGATTTGGCATCCCTTTCCGTTACCCAGACGCTGTATAAGCGCCGGGGCATTTGCCAATTCAAGGAGCCAAAGAGCGAACACAGCCGAAGGCGTCTAGACCTGTCCCCCTCATTGGCCCTGTTCTTGCGGAAATATAAAGAGGAAAGGGAGGTGGAGCGTCTATTACTGGGGAAGCCGCTGGGGGATAACGACCTTGTATTCAGTAGTGTCGACGGGACGGCTATGGACCCTGGCACTCTTACCCATAACTTTGCCAGAATAGCTAGAAAGGCGGGGCTGTCGGGCACTCGCTTTCATGACCTGAGGCATACCTTTGCCACCCTGATGCTCATGGCAGGCATCCATCCCAAGATAGTGAGCGAGATGCTCGGTCACGCAAGCGTGGCATTTACCCTGGACACATACAGCCATGTCACCCCCACCCTGCAACGGGCGGCCATGAAACGCCTGGACGAGGTGCTGGGGCCGGAGCTGGCAGAAAATCAAAATGTTTGCAAAATGTTTGCAACCGACCCCGATTTAGCTTCAAATACTGGAGCCAGCGGTCAGATTCGAACTGACGGCCGGCGGTTTACGAAACCGCTGCTCTACCCCTGAGCTACGCTGGCTTCAATCAAAAGTATAGCACAAACAAAATAGCAGATAAAAAGATAATCAACTTTGGAACGTAATGAAGCAGTCAAGAGGTTTGACACACGTAGAGGAGCAATGCTATGATTGCCTGTTGGACAGGCTTAGGAAACTAGAGTGAAAAGGGGATGAAATGATTGGCGATTTAGTCTATGAGCTAGTGCAAATCCCGGGTCCCACCGGGTTTGAGAGCCGGGTGGCCAATCGACTCAAGGAACTACTAGAGAGTCACGTTGACGAACTCCGTACCGATAAGATAGGTAATCTCATCGCTAAGAAGAAGGGAACTGAGGGGAAGCACTCGCTGGCGCTGGTAGCCCACATGGACCAGGTGAGTATGGTGGTGCAGAAGGTTGATGAATATGTCTGGTTTGACAAGCTGGGCTGGATTGACTTTGGCAATCTGCCCGGCACCCCGGTGCTCATCCTGGGTGCCGAGCGAGATATCCCCGGCGTCATTTGTGCTACCAGCGTTGTTGGCAGCCATGAAATGGGCAGACTGTGGATTGATGTTGGTGACCGACAAAAGTTTGTTTCCGTAGGCGACCCCATCGTTTATGACTCCCCACCGCGGTGGCTGGATGACAATAAAACAATACTGGCGAGTCCTTCCATCGATGACCGGGTTGGCTGTAGCGTCTTGGTCGAGGTGGCCCGACGACTGACCAAGCCACCAAGGCACGATATCTACCTGGTTGGCTCAGTTCAGGAGGAGATTGGCTGTTCCGGCGTCAGGCATTTCCTGCAGCAAGTAACTCCAGACTGGTTCATTGCTCTGGACACCGGTTTTGCTCAGGATGCGGTACCTGACATCAATCGGACGGTTCCGTTGCGAACCGGCCTGGGTGTGCGCCGGCTTTCTTTCGCCCAGCCCGCCGATAGAATCTATCCGGCGGTGGTCAACTTTGCCAGCCCACGGCTGAATCAACTACTGATGGACTCCGCCAAGAAGCAAGACATTCCCTTTCATGTAGATGTGGGCACCGGGATATTCTCCGACCATAGTATCGCTTACGAGGTGAACCCGGGAATTGAGTCTACGTTCATGTTCGTGGCGGCACGAAGGTACAGTCATTCCCCTAATGAAGTGGCGGATATGAGCAATGCCGAGCGCGCGGTGGATGTCCTCTGCCAAGCAATCGCCGATATGGATAACTGGGACGAATGAGCCGCGGCCACGAAGCTGACCAGAGGCAAGGGTCTGATGTCGAGGACTTACCCAAGACGGCAGAAGAGATAATATCCCAACATTGTTAAAATAGATGGATAAGGAGACGTTTGATGGCGCGGACAAATTCAGCGGAAGCAGAGAGAGAAGCGATACTCGAGGTAGCCAGATTGATGGCGGTCAGCGCCCGAACCGCCCCCAAAGGGAGGGGGCTGGACTCGATAAAGACGCTAATCTTATATGGTGATGATGAATTGGAGAAGTTGGCCAAAGCCATGGAGGAAAGACGCGAGAATGACCCTAGTCGCTGGTTCTTTAAGAGAAATGCTGAAGATGTCAGAAACTCCACCGCAGTATTATTGATTGGTGTTACCGGTGAGCCCAAAAGGATTGAGTCACCCCTCAATTGCGGTGCCTGCGGGAAAAGCTGCCTGGCAACACTAAAGGCAAAGAAGATAGATACCGGTGATGCCAGAGGCCCGATGTGCCTGATGCAGGGTATTGATTTGGGCATTGCTCTCGGTTCGGCGGTGAAAGCGGCCAGTGATTTTGGGATTGATAACCGCATAATGTACTCTATCGGCGCCACCGCCCGGAAATTAAAACTTATCGATGCCGACCTTGTCATGGGTATTCCATTATCGGCAACGGGTAAGAACATCTATTTTACCAGCCGGTAGTTAACAAGGAAGGTAAGATTAATAATTATAGGAGGTATGAAATGTCCAAGGCTTTCATCAGCCGAAGGATAGGTCAGGAAGCGATTGACCTGATTACCCCTCATGCTGAAGTTACCGCGTGGCAGAAAGAAGAGGCCCCATCCCGCGAAGAGCTTTTTTACCACATCGCTGATAAAGAAGGGCTCATGCTTTGGTTGGATAAGGTGGATAGCGAGTTCTTAGACGCTGCCCCAAAGCTTAAAGTGATCACCCACCGTGCCGCCGGATTCGACAATATAGATGCTGAAGAGGCAGCCAGGAGAGGGGTCAAGGTGGCCAATGCCCCCCGCGGAGTCATCGAAAGTACCGCTGACTTTGCCTTCGCCCTGATGCTGGCATCTGCCCGGAAAGTGGTAGAAGCTATCAACGTGACTTTGAAAGGAATGTGGAAAATATGGGACCCTATGGGTGTACCCCTATCTGGTGACGATGTTCACCACAAGACGCTAGGAATCATCGGGCTGGGAAAAATAGGCACCGAGGTGGCCCGGCGGGCAAGCGGATTCTCGATGAAAGTTATCTATTATGACATCGTTCGCAGTCAGCATGAATCCGAACTCGGCGCTGAATATATCAAGGACCTGCCAACCTTGCTGGGCATGTCTGACTTTGTCAGCATTCACATGCCACTGAACAAGGAAACAAGGCACTTGATAGGAGCCAAGGAACTCTCCTTCATGAAGCCAACGGGAATATTGATTAATACCTCCCGGGGAGGTACTGTTGACCAGAAAGCTTTGTATCAAGCTCTAAAAAAGAAGCAGATACAGGCTGCGGCGATTGATGTAACCGAAGAGGAGCCAATTGCACCAGATGACCCACTGCTGACCCTGGACAATATCATTATCTCACCTCACATTGCTGGTGCCACCAGGGCGGCAAGATTAGGAATGGACTTACTGGCGGCGGAGAACTTAGTCGCCGGTTTGAAAGGTGAACCGATGCCTAGCTGCGTTAACTGCCATCTGCTGGGCAAATAATGAAAAACTAATGGTAAAAATAGTTTGATAAGGTTATTGTAGTGAGCAAAGCAGGGATTATCGCCAATCCGGCATCAGGAAAAGACATAAGACGGCTGGTAGCTTATGCCAGCATTATGGACAACAACGAGAAGACCAATCAACTAAGAAGGATAATCCTGGGCATCGATGCCACCGGTGTCGATGAGATTTTAATTATGCCCGATTACTATTTCCTGGGGCAAAGGGCTCTGGACGGGATGAGGAGAGAGCGCCTTAGAGCCAAGGTCTCGATAATGGACATGCCCGTAACCTCTACCCATGAAGACTCTACCCTGGCGGCGGAACTAATGGGCGAACTCGGGGTAGGGTGCATCATCACCCTGGGCGGGGATGGAACCAACCGAGATGTAGCTAGAAGTAACCGGACTACCCCTTTAGTCCCGGTATCCACCGGCACCAACAATGTTTTCCCCGTGATGGTTGAGGCCACTGTCGCCGGGATTGCGGCCGGGATTATCGCCCAAAAACTGGTTGATGGGAAAAATATCATCAGAACTCAGAAGAGACTGGTTATCATCAAGAACGGCGTCGAAATTGACATGGCCTTGATTGATGCGGTAGTTTTAAATCAGCTCTTCATCGGTGCCAGGGCCATCTGGGAATTAGCCGAGGTGAAACAGATTATCTGCACCAGAGCCGAGCCGACCAATATGGGCTTGACCTGTATCGGTGGGAATTTACATCCCCTGGGGCCTGATGATGAACACGGCATGTACCTAAAGCTAGGAAATGGGAAGCTAAAAGTAAAGGCAGCGGTGCTTCCCGGTATCATCAGTGAGGTAGGCATTAAGGAATGGAAAGTGCTGGCTCCTGGGGAAGAGGTTGAAGTATCTCACAAGCCCTCAGTCATGGCTCTGGATGGCGAAAGGGAAATCACGGTAAGGGCTTCTGACCGGGTAAAGGTTAGACTGCAAAGCGATGGACCACCCGTGGTTGACATTGAGAGGACTATCAGGGAGGCGGTGAAAGAGGGCTTTTTCAGAAAATAGAATTGAGAGGAGAAAAATGGCTACAGAAATAAAGATACCACGTGTCGGCATGGCAGTGGCGGATGCCACGATTATTGAGTGGGAGGTCAAGGAAGGAGACCGGGTAGAAGAACGTCAGGTGGTGGTGGTAATCGAAACGGAAAA
>DAOUZD010000133.1 GCA_030665795.1 Dehalococcoides sp. | reverse complement strand
TGTGTTCGCTGTAAGTCACTGGGCCTTACCGCTAGCGCCTCAGATACCCGCAAGCAGCCATCGAATAGAAACTTGATTAGTAAGGCATTCCGCTCACCATGCCGGCTATTCTGGCCAGCTACTCCTGCCATTAGCTTAACTTGGCCTGGCGTGACGTGTGGCACATAGTCCGCCGCGCCAGCTTCTGCCCTCTGGATTGCGGACACTTGAGAAGTTTTGTTGCGTAATGAGGCGCTATGCCCCCTTACCGTCAAAGCTGTTTGATTTTTACTGTCCACCATTGTCAGCCCCCTTATGCAACAATCTGGTATCTTTTGTTGCTAATTCCTTGATAACATCTGCCGGTGTCAGCCCATCGGCTTTTAGGACTTTATAAACGTATGCACGGCTACAACCTAACTCATTAGCCGCCGTTAACACGCTACGGTGAAGCCGTAATGCGTCACAAACTTTGATGACAGCGATGCTTAGTGGTCTGCGACCAAAACCATTAACCACTACTGTTCCCCCACAATGCGGGCACTGGATTAGCATAGCTCACCGCCCTTGAAGGACTTGGCACACGGGCATAGCAGTTCGCCGTCTGGTGAATAAGCCCACTTATTACATCCACAATCCGGGCAGTCTGGCAGCTCGGCAAAATCTTGTGACAAGACCTTTTCCGTTTCATGTGTAAATGACAAGAGTGACAGGTTTTTCTGCAAAGTATTTGATTTTTCTATTACATGGGGGGCCTTTGCGGCGGAATCGGTCACAGTTGTCATTTTGTAGCTAAAATTATCCGCTGTCTTGTCACTCTTGTCATTGTTGTCACTAATAATGTCATCTGAATCGATTTTTAGCCGGATACCCCGCCAAAGCCGTGCCTTCCCGCTTCGTCCCTCGCCGATTCCTTTTTCAGTTAGTCGGTTTTTAAACGTCCGTTGAGTTATCGGTTCGGAGCTATTATCTTTGCACCATGCCTCGTAAGCCTCTTTGAACTCAGATTTCGTGACAGTCGCCGTTGCTTCTAGTTGACAGCAATCGTCAATAAAATCGCCGAGTATGTCGCTATCGTGGCGATAGGTAGCGGTAGCCGTAGTTACGGCGTCAGGCTCTCTTAGCCCGTATTGTTGCCACTCCAGGCAGCCCTCGATGGCCCAATTAAGTATTCCGGGTAACTCTGCCTCTAGTTTTAAGGGATAGTCCAGGTCGATTTCCTTGTCAGGGATAGCAACTGTAAAGGGTATTAGTTTCACCCGGCGCCAGATAGCCACTGTTGTCTCAGTGATAACCGGTTTTTTATTGCCCATGAGCCAAAGTTTGTGAGTAGGTTGGTATTCTACCTCGTGCTCATACAACCGCCGGGCCCGGATTGTTTCCCCGCCGGTCATATCTTTTATAAGTCCCACGTCCAGATGCTTCCCGTCCTGTATTTCGGAAGCCAAAACAAATCGCTTCCCTTGCAGGTCGGCTAAGCCCTCTTTTGCCCCGCCGCCAGCTCGTTTGTCCTTTAGCATAATATCGTCCACGTCTAGCTTATGGCTGTATTCGCCCATAACCTTGCGGATGGTATTCAAAAAAGTGCTCTTGCCGTTATTGCCCAGTCCATAGGCAAGAAAGAAGACTTGATTCTTATTATCGCCGGTCAGTGAGTAGCCAACTGCCCGCCGAAGATAGGACTGTAACTTAGTATCGCCGTCAGTAATGCGACCGAGAAATACCTGCCATAATGGCGCTTTGGCTTTAGGGTTGTATGCCACCGGCGCTTGCCGCGTTATCATGTCCTCCTGTTTGCCGTCCCGCAGTAACCCGGTCTTCAGGTCAATCACTCCATTCGTAACAGAGAACAGCCAGCCGTTTGAATCCCAGGACTCCCCGCTATCGGCTATCGGTTTCAAGGCTTTGGCAATAGCTATCATGGCTTCCAACCGGGCCCGTTGCTCACTCCCAATCGCCCACTTTGCCACCTTTTCGCGCAGCTCCAGGTCAGCTATATTTACCGCTTCCCTATACCGGCGCCGGGTAGCGTTGAGTGCCAACCTCATTATCTGATTGTCACTATCCTCTCGCCAGTAGTGACTACCCCACTCCAGCCATCGGCTGCGCCGGTGGTCATATCTCAGCTTGCCGCCGTAGAGGTAGATGAGATACTCGGCATTGCCAGCATCGGTCAAGTGAAAGTCAGGAAGCTCATACTTAACAGTATTTGTAATCGGTATCTGCTTGTAAGTCTCGCTAGTGTTCTCAATCGCCCGTTCAATAGTCCGGGCCCGGTAGTCGGCGCGTTCCCACTTCTCGCGGTATAAGCCGGACTGTCTGAAAAGCGTGTCTATCCTGGCCGGGTCATTGCCAGTCCAGAAAGCAAGGTGATTGCATAGTGCCATATCCGCCGCGCTGTCATCCCCGCCATGCGCGCTCGTATCACCTTGCCAAAGGCTGGTAAAAGCAGCTCCGTTAGTCGCTGTCATTGCCTTCTGGAGTAACGCCGCATCGCCCAGGCCAACCGGGTGTCTGCCGTTCCCACCAGCGTGTGTAGGTACTGGCGCGGCTTTGAGGAATATCATAGCGTGAAGGTCGTTAAGTTCCTGTTGTTTGTCCTCGATGGTGTCAGGCGTTCCGTCCAGATGATTGCCTGTGATAGTGAAATACCTCCCGGTGTCGTACATTTCAATATCACCCTTGCGATTGCCACCTGGTGGGAGTTTGCCTTTCACGATGATATGAACTCCCGTATCCGATGGCGTAACTTCAGAGTAGGAATTGAGACTGTCAATTATGGTCTGCGCCCAGGTCTCGATTGTGCCAGTCTGCGGGTCGCGGCAATGGTCAATATCAATGCCGGTGAATGAGCCATTAGAGGTAAACACAAAGCCTATGCCATCGTATCCCCCGGCTGCATAGGCGTGAGTGACGTCCACGAAACTGGCCCAGGTTGCGGCGTCAGTGGTGCTGGCCATACCCTTGCCATCTGCGCGGTAGGGTATCTTGGTTTCCTTGCCATCCCGCAACTCCCGCCGCCACAACACCCACTGGCTATATTGCTGTAGCTCAAGAGAAAGGTTTTGTGTATTCACTGCCCGCCCCCTCTCACACCCTGTTGCGCATCTGCAATCCTGGCCGCCCACCACTTTTTCAAGCTCGCGCGCATATGAGGCGTTATCGGCCCGGGGCGCAGATTCAGAGCAACCTTTACTTTTATATTGGATTTAGGCACTTTCAGCCTCGTCCTTGCTGTCTTGGCGTGAGACCTTCAAATGAACCGGGAAAATACGCAGCTCACCGTTACCAACCACGACCATTTCCTGGCCGGGTCCCACTTTTCCCTTCGCCCATTGAGTCGGCAAAATAATTGCCAGTGAACCGCCGATTTTTATGACCTTCTTAATGTGCGCCGTTGCCATGTTTAATCTCCTACCTTAATGGTATAATTAAGCTGTGCGCTATTCATATACATAAAAGCAGCGTAAAAGGAGCATATACGGAATATGCCAAGGAAACCTGAGCCTTCTTTCGGCTTGAAGCAAATAATTTGGGATATAGCGGCGAGCACCGGAGCAGAGAACCTTTC
>DAOUZD010000156.1 GCA_030665795.1 Dehalococcoides sp. | reverse complement strand
TGGCAGCGGGTGGATTCGAACCGCCGACCAAGGGCTTATGAGTCCCCTGCTCTTCCTCTGAGCTACGCTGCCAACAGAGAGAATATAGCACTAATGAATTAAGCTGTCAATTCCTCTTGATGACATGGACACCGGTGGCTTTAAAAGTAGCGTAAACTTGCTTCCCCCTGACCAAACCCATTTCTTCAGCTGACCTTTTGGTCACCAGAGCAACTAATGGAAAACCACAGTCTACTTCAACTCGGGTGAGTGGGCCCATTGAGACCACCCAGGTTATCTCCCCGCCGAATGAGTTTCGGGCACTACTCGAGACTTTGGACAAGGCTAGTGTTATATCTTCAGGCTTAATACAGGCACAGACTTCTTCACCGATAGCGTAATCTGAAATTGCCTCGATAAATCCACCGCCACTATCTATCGTAACCACCTTATCTTCGCTGGACACAATCACCCCGTCAATGATATTCTCCACCCCGACAAATTCGGCTACTTCCCTGTTCCGGGGAGAAGTGAAAATGTCCTTCGAATCTCCAGTTTGAAGTAGTTCGCCATTCATCAGTACACCTACCCTATCAGCAAGACGTTGCCCCTGTGATAAATCATGGGTCGCCATTATTATGGTGGTAGCGTAGTGCTGAATAATACCGGTTATCAATTCCTCAATTCTTGATGCCGAAATTGGGTCGAGATTAGCGGTGGGTTCATCCAGTAGCAATACTTCAGGTTCAATGGCTATGGCCCTGGCGATGGCCACTCTCTGCACTTCTCCTCCCGATAATGTTCGGGCATTCCGGTTTTTCTCAGTAGACAGACCAACCATCTCCAGAATCCGGCTGACTTTTTCCCGAAGGCTACTTCCCCCCACTCCCCTCCATTTTAAGCCGTAGGCAATGTTATCATAGACGCTCAGGTTAAATACCATCGGCTTCTGAAGTACAAACGCCATCCGGCGACGCATCCCCAATCTCACCTTCGCTGATGCAGCGGTGTCCACCCCATCAAAATATATTTTCCCTGATGTGGGCATATCAATAAGGTCTATCAGGCGTAAAAACGTCGTTTTGCCCACGCCGGTGGGGCCAATGAGAGCAAAGACCTCACCCCGCTCAATCCTCAGATTGACGTTTCTCAGAATATCTCGCTCGCCATATCTCTGGCACAAGTTTATGGTTTCGATTAAAGCCATGATTATCTCTGCTGGATTTGGTTCAAGATAATATTGATAATAAGGGCAATAGAAATCAGAATTATACCCAGGGCGATTGATAGCTCCAAATCACCCTTGGACGTTTCCAATGATATTGCCGTGGTGATGACCCGGGTGAACCCTCTGATATTACCACCGACCATAAGAGCGATTCCCACCTCGGAGATGGCCCGGCCAAACCCCATGATAATTGCTGCCATTACCGCGAATCTGGCTTCCCTCAGGACAACAATCGCCGTCTGAAAGCCGCTGGCGCCGAGTGACCGAGCCGTATCTAAGATTGCCTTATCCACGCCACTGACAGCAGAAATGGTCAGACCAAGCAGTATCGGTGTAATGAGTATCATTTGCCCCAGTACCATAACCATTGGGGTAAAAAGCAGATTAAGCCCGCCCAATGGTCCCGCTCGGGAAAAGAGAATAAAAACAAACAGACCAATGGCCACCGTAGGTATGCTGAAGAATGTCTGAATCAGGTTTATTAAAATCCTTTTGCCCCGGAAATGGTGGAAGTGGATGAGACTGGCCAGCGGCACACAGATTAGAGAAGCGAGGAGAGCCGAGGTCACTGAAATCCTCAGCGACCTCGCGGCAATCTCCATTACCTCTGGGTCAAGAGAAACGATGAGTTCTATTGCCTTAGTCAGGCCATGCCATATTTCGGGCAATTATTGTAACCTCATTTATCTTTATGTCAAATGAACACTAATGCTATTTTGGCTCTGCCCCGGCGCAAGGAGTGAAAAGCACCATACCGTACTCCTTAACGCCGTAATTACCGATAAGCTCCTGTACCTCGGGTGAAGTGAGAAAGCTTATCAGGTTGTTGGCCATATCAATTTTGGTTTTGGGAGCCTTCTCCGGACTTACGGCAATCACCGAGTAAACATTGAGCAGTATGTCACCCTTGTCAACTATCGGCACTAACTCCAGCTTGCCCTTGTAGGCCAGATAGGTGCCCATATCGGTCAGCGTATAGGCCTGTTTCTCACTGGCCATCATTAAAGTCGGCCCCATACCAGTACCGGCTTCAATGTACCAGGTACCTGCCTCTTGCACCTTTTCGTATTCATAGCCGGCTTCTTTCCAGATGTTCTTCTCTTTGGAGTGGGTCCCGGAATCATCTCCCCGAGAAACAAAGCTGCCGCTACCGGTATCCATCAGTTTCTTGAAAGCATCCTCAGGACTAAGGCCCTTGATACCCGCCGGGTCAGCCTCTGGACCCACGATGAGGAAATAGTTATAAGCAAAGGGCACTCTCTCGACACCATAGCCCTCGGCGATGAACGCCTCCTCACGAGCTTTGGAATGGACGGTGATAATATCGACATCCCCTCTCCTGCCATATTCCAGAGCCTTACCGGTACCGGCATACATAACATCTAACTCAACATTATACTGCTCCTCGAACATGGGCTCCAAGTACCCCCAGAGGCCAGTATCATACAGACTGGTGGTTGTCGCCACCCGCAGCCTTAGCTGAGGTGGTAATGGTGACGCTTCGGTGGGAGCAGTACAACCCACCATCCCCATAACCGAGCTTGCGATTATTAACAGCGCTACTAGAATGCTTATTATTTTGCCTTGCTTTTTACATCTAAGATTTAAAGACATAATTCCTCCTTCATGTTTTTAATGAATGTCAAAACCAGACTTGAGGATTTTTGAGCCGGGGGAGGACGAATGATATGCCACTCCGTGGCATATGAGAGGTAGAACGGAGGCTCAAGACAAGCGAGGAAACTGACACGTACATTTAGAAACAAAATAAACTCTCCTTTCCAAACACGGGAGGCACCGCCGTTTCCAGCGATACCCTATCGGCCAGCCTCCATAGATATTTCTTTAGGAAAACAGGCTCGGAGAAAAGAATTCTTTAATTTTTTGCGGAGTGAATTATAGCATACCCGCCACGTAATTTGCAACTTTGTTCTAAAAAGGATTCAATTCAGTAATGATTGACGAGTTATTTTACTATGAAATTCCTGTCGTTTATATCTTATGCTTCTTTTTTCATACCCCAGAATGCAAA
>DAOUZD010000159.1 GCA_030665795.1 Dehalococcoides sp. | reverse complement strand
AGCCAGTTCCTTTGATGAGCTGGTTCGTATCACCCGGCCAGACGGGCACATCCTTTTCACTTTACGCACCGACCTGTTCGAAAACAAGGGGTTTAAGGAGAAGCAAGCCGCCTTGGAGTCAGAGGGAAAGTGGAGGCTCGTAGAGGTAGGTGAGAAAACCCCGCTGCTCCTCAAGGAGACTGACGTGTTCCATCAAATCTGGGTATACCAGGTCACGTGAGCCGTAAAAGAGAAGACTAGTTTTGCGTTTCTCTCTCAACAAGGGCGCTTCTCTACGTCAGGTCTCTCAAGAATCTCTTGGAGAATCGATGTGCCAGAGACAGTAAGATGCTGCTGGTTAAAACGGCGATTACCACACTCGGAGAAAAACCGGTGATGGCAACCCCCAAAGCAGTTCCCCCGGCGGGTGGATGTTCCGCATCCAAAGCTACCATTAAGAAGATTGCAATTCCAACCGCCAGCGAGTACACGATAATAGAAGTGAGAACTGATGGCTGTGGAATCAAGGCACACAAGGAACCGGAAAAGAGGCCAATGAGGTGACCGCCGATAACTCTCCTCGGTGCTGCGGTGATGTTTCTGGGCATGGTGAAGACGATAAAAGCGGTGGCACCGATTGAGGCGATTACCACGGCGTGTTCCATATTGAGTAGTAAAAGGACGATAAACACGACCACAGTCGCCAGAAAGCTCTGATAGAGGTAGTTCTTCCACAGCCGTCCAAACTCTCTGCGGATTCGGTATAGCCTTCGTTGTATTGATGCCCAAAGATTAGAATGCATTTGCCAGCTCACCTCATTTCTAGTTAGATAGATTATAATACCTTCTTACTGCATATGTATATCTATTTAGGTAGGCAGAATAGAGGTATATGTGTTACACTATGTAGCGTTGAGCTTGCGAAGGACTGAAAATTAAGCACAGGACAGGAGGTATAATATGACCAGGAAAGTTTGTGTCGTAAAAGGAGACGGTGCTTGCCCGGAAGTTGTGGTGCCAACGGTCCAAATCTTGGAGGGGATGAACTTGGATATCGAGTTCCTTTGGACTCTCACCGGTGATGAAGGGCTGGCTAAATATGGAGACGTCTTCCCCCAGTCAGCGAAGCAAGCGATAGACGAAGCTGATTGCACTATCTTTGGTTCAACTACGAGTGTCACTGGTGTGCACGGCTATTTGAGGTGGGGCAAGAAGTGTTTTGCTAACCTGCGCCCCATAAAATATAGGCCGGGGTTGAAAAGTCCGCTCAAAAACCCCGAGGGTATTGATTTCGTCATCGTTCGTGAGAACATTGAGGGCCTGTATCCAGGATGGGAAGGAGATATTGCCCAACTGGCTCCTCTGAATCTGACGAATAGTATGCTCGGGGTAGCCCTGGACACCACAGCTAAAGGCAAGTTTGCGGTTAAGGTCTCGACTGAGGAGGGAACCAGAGACCTCTGCCAGATAGCCTGTCAATTGGCTTTGAAGAGGAAAGCCAGAGGCGGTCAGGGTAAGGTAACCGTGTCCAGCAAATACAATGTGTTGACCCAAACTGATGAGCTATTCCGGCGGATAGCTGAAGAGGCAGTAAGTCAATACCCTGAACTTACTTTCGGTCAGCTCCTTATAGATAATTGCGCTCAGCAACTCGTCAAGAACCCTCAACAGTTTGACGTAATAATAATGTCTAATCAGCATGGCGATATCCTGGGTGATGCTGCTGGGGCACTTATTGGTGGCTTGGGCATCGCTCCTGGCGCCATAATTGGAAAGGATTATGCCTACTTCGGACCAGTTCATGGTACCGCTCCCAAATATGCTGGGATGAACATTATCAATCCCACCGCCGTGCTCCTATCAGCTTGCCTGATGCTGGAGTACCTTGGCTTTGAAGATAAGGCTCATCAGCTAGAGGAAGCGGTGTATAAGGTTTACCAGGAGGGCAGATATCTAACCAGCGACCACGGGGGAAAATCCTCGACTACTGAGTTCTGCGAGGCGGTTAAGGCCAATTTATGAGGGTACCCTCCGTTGGAGTTAAATGATGAAAAGAGTCATCTATTTATTTCTTTTCGTAGTATTGCTCCTTAGTTTGCTTCCGATTGGTTGCCAGCTCGGGCAGGAAGCAAAGCTTAATTTATACGGCATGGACCCCATAACGCTTGACCCGGCGGTTTCCGGTGAGATGCTCTCCCACGAGTATATCCTGCAGATATTTGGTGGTTTAGTTTGCCTTGATGATAACCTGGAGCCAGCCCCGAATATCGCCCGGGAATGGGAAATAAGCAATGACGGCCGGACTTATACCTTTTATCTGCGTAAAGATGTCAAGTTCCATGACGGTCGGAAGGTCACCGCTGCTGACTTTAAGTATTCTTTGGAGCGTGCCTGTGACCCTGATACCGGGTCGCTTACGGCGGCTACCTACCTCGGTGATATTCTCGGGGTAAAGGATGTAATCGCTGGCCAAACCAAGGAAATTAGCGGCGTCAGGGTGATTGATGATTACACGCTCCAGATAACGATAGATACTCCCAAATCCTATTTCTTATCCAAGTTGACTTATCCGACGGGTTTTGTGGTGGATAGACGGGAGGCAGAAGCCGGCGGGGAGTGGTGGCGGCAGCCGAATGGCACCGGCCCATTCAAGCTCAAGGAGTGGCAGGAAGAGAATTTGCTCGTTCTGGAGAAGAATAAGCATTACTACGGGGAAAAAGCAGAGGTCGGTTCGGTAGTCTTTCAGCTATGGGGCGGCGTGCCGATGAATATGTATGAGGTGGGCGAAATTGATGTCTCCGATGTTTATATTCATTATATTGACAAGGTTACCGATAGAACCGGCCCCTTTTATCAGGAACTGCAGATAGTACCGGAACTGAGTTTCAGTTATATCGGTTTTAATCATACCAAGCCACCGTTTGACGATGTTAACCTGCGCCGCGCTTTCAGTCAGGCGATTGATAAGGATAAATTAGTCTCCCTGGTATTCCGGGATATGATGCAGCGGGCCGACGGCATCTTACCGCCGGGTATCCCCGGTTTCAATGAAAGCTTGTCTGGACTGGATTATGACGTTAATGAGGCAGAGGAGCTCAGTGCCAACTCCAAATATGGTAGTGTTGACGGGTTGCCGCCGATTACAATCACGACTATAGGCTGGGGAGGGTTAATCTCCCAAGGGCTGGAGGCTATTGTTCATGAGTGGCGGCAGAACCTGGGGAT
>DAOUZD010000055.1 GCA_030665795.1 Dehalococcoides sp. | reverse complement strand
CCTGTACTGCCTAACCTCCTCAGCCATAAACTGAGTTATTTCTGAGGCTATTTCATCAACCTCCGGGATATCATTACCATACTTCGGAACTGCCAGACACATTTGCCGAACTTGCTCATAACCCTCAAAATTATTGTCCAGGGCTGTTAAGAGTTCATCCCAGGTTAATTTCTTGTCGTCGTAAATCAATTTCTTAACTGTAGCTAGAGCATTGATGGTATCGGCAAATCCGACAAGCAGGAATGTATAACCACCATCGTATTTTGCACCGCCACACTCAATGTCTAATGCCCTGTCTATACACGTATCATGAGTTACCGAAACTACAAGCATCGGTCTTTTTTCCATCATTATCGTCTGGACTAGGTGAGCTGCCTCTACTGACTTTTTTATCAGGTATGATATTTGTGTTTTGACAGCATTTTTAAAGTCTTCATAGGTTTTGAAACCTCTGGGGTCACCGGTTTCAGGCACCGGCATGCGAGTATTTGTCATCCTGTTTACGCCATTGAGTAGTGCAAGCTCCAGAGCACCTCCCAGGTTTACCTCGCCCCCTTCGCTGAAGTAACGTAACTTACCTATCAGACTGGGGGTAATACAACCTCCTGGATTCCAATCATAAGCTTCCTCAAGGTTTGCACCCTTCTCTATGGTTGTCCTGATACCAACCTCATCATTAAATATGGCGGGAAATCCGGTGCCGAGCGAAACTAACTCAGCCACCTTACGTAAGAATGAATCCGGGTTTTTCCCCTTTGCATATTTTACGGTGAGAGACGGTTGGAACAATCTTACATCCATCATTGCCTGGAGCATCATGTAAGAAAGGTCATTTACGGCATCAAGACCTCTCTTGTTTACACCGCCACAGCACACATTTTGATAAGGTATGTATCCGGCAAAATACTTGGCGGTCCTCTGGCTGTAAATAAAGCATATTTCGGAAGACTTAACCCACAGGCAATCCAATAACTCCTGCGCCTGTTCCTTAGTAATTCCCCCTTCTTCTACATCTTTCTTATAGTACGGATACAGATATTGGTCCGTCCGCCCCGGAGCTGAAATGCTATTAGGCTGATATGCCAGCAAACACACCTGATAAAACCAGAGTGACTGTAAAGCCTCCCAGAAAGTCCGGGCTGGATTGGCAGGCACCCACTGGCAAATTTCAGCTATTTTCATTAGTTCCGCCTTCCTTTGCGGTCTCTTTTCTTTAGCTGCTTTTTCTCTTGCCAGCTGGGCATACCTTTGAGCCAGCGCCTCCATACCCTCACAGACTATCAGCAAGGCACTTAAATAGACGGTTTTATCATAGTCCTCTGGTATGGTGGCATCTAAAGAAGCCAGCCTTGTTTCTATTCGCTTTCTAATACCATTGACACCAATGTTTATTATCCAGTCATAGCCCCCTGTATACTGGTTAGCCTGCTCCACCTGAACATCAGGGAAAAGTAGCCCTGTGTTTTCACAAAGCTGCCGTATGTCGCCTGGTCTCCTTGCCAGCCAGGCATCGTAAAGAGACTTACCATCCCAATATGGGGCTATGAATTCCCTCATAAGTTTCTTCTGTTCTTCTGTAATCTGGAAAGGGTCTTGTGGGCGGGTTGATATAGTATCTAATTCATCCCCGACGAGCTGCCATTTAGTATCCGGAGCCACGATGCCGGCACGTATCACGCTTCCAGGATTGCCAACAATTAGCTCGCCATCCTGAATAAATATCGTTTTCCTCTGGCATAACTCTCTGAAAGCCCTGGCATACCTCATCACTACGGGGTCAGCTTCAGTCTTCATAAAGCTCTCAGTCACAATCTTAGCTCTTTCAAGGTCTATGCCAGGTAAAGTTCTAAGCACCCTTTCTCTCGCCTGCTGAACCCTCAAAGTGCAACCATGTTGCTCCTTCCCTCCATACCTCTCGGTTGCTTGAGGTGACCTAGGCTCCTTTTTATAATTGACTATCATTCATCCCTCCTAAGTGAATACTTAACACCCCCCATGGTGAAGCAAAATCAGGTGGCTGCCTTCGGTATGGTCCCAGACATATCCAATCTTGCGTATGGCTTTGGCGAATTCGTCTCCAGATATTACCGGTAGACGAGCCACTAAACAGCAACCTCCACCTCTTCAACATCGGTTAGCGGTAGAGGCTCGCCATGCTTGCGCTTGCTGGCTATATAGCCTCGTATCGCCTCTTCAATGTTAGCGACGGCTTCTTGTCTGGTCTTACCCTGGGAGTGGCATCCGGGCAGAGCAGGACAGCTGGCTACTACATACCCATCCTCATCTTGTTCAAGAGTAATAGCAAACTTCATAATCCTCTCCTATATAATAGTAAAATTGAGGAGTCTAATTAGATTATATTAAATTATAACAGAAATTGACAAAATTGAAACTTGATGGTATCAATAGGTAGAACTTTTGAGATGGTTTTCAGTCTCACTACTTAAACCCCCGCTCTCACAGGGGTAATTTTAGCCAAGAAGGCAGGCGGTGCACCTAGGTCACATCTTAGCGAAACGTTAAGCTTTCTCAATTTGAACGAGACAGCTATTGCAGGTGAAGGCACCTCCCGGAGACGCCTTGTCTTTGGTGAGTACGTTTACGCAACCCCCGTGGTCAAGGTCATGAGTATCCGGCTCAAACCAAGAACCCGAATCCAAGCTGGCGACTCCTGGCATAATATGCTCAGTCACCTGAGCTGTCGTGAGAAGCTGACCACGGTCATTATATATTTTCACCTTGTCGCCAGTGGCGATGCCTCGAGGGTGTGCGTCCCTGGGATTTAACCAGACGGCATCATCTGCCAATGCCTTCAGACGAGGGATATTGTGTAACGAGGAGTTGACCCTGGCTCTTGAATGAGGGCTCACTAGCTGAATGGGGTATTTTTCTATGATAGGGTCACTCGGACCTTCCCAAGCCTCAATATACTTAGGAATGGGAGGAATAAGAGGGTCTTGTAGCTCAGCTATCTTCTGGCTATATATCTCAATCTTGCCTGAGGGCGTGGGGAAAGGGTGGTGGGCAGGGTCCTCAATCTGTTCTCTGAAGGCTACCCAGGGCTGGTTAAGCGGGACGTGGTGGACTCCTTTGCGCTTGAAAACTTCATATTCCGAGAGGTCTGGGGTGGAGGCGGCAAATTCCCTGAGCCAAGCTTCATCGGACTTATCGTTGTAATCGGGTATACCCAAGCGGGAAGCCAACTCAGTGAATATGGCCAAATCTGACTTTGTTTGAGGTAATGGTTCTACGGCCCTGTCCATGTAAATGAAGTAAGGTCCTCCGGTCCAGGGTTGCCCGATATCGGTGCGCTCGAGGGTGGTGGTGACGGGGAGAATAATATCGGCAAAGCGGGCGGTGGGGGTAAGAAAAAGTTCGTGAACGATGATGAACTCCGGCATCTGGAGAGCCGCCGTGCCTTTGTTCGTATTCAAAAATTGGTTTAACAGGTTGCAGCCCAGGATATAGAGTAGCTTGATATCACTGGGGTAGCCGCCAGATTTCCCTTCAAGCAGGGCATCATAAATATTGGCTACATGCACCACCGGAGTCGGGGTCTCTAGTACGGGCAGGGTTTTCCCGAGGTAACCCAGTGGGACGCGACCAGTACCACCGGCGGTATGGCCGCCTATAATCCCGATGTTGCCCGTCATCGCTGCCAGGGTGCTCGCTGCCCTGTGGTATTACTCTCCGAAGGCGGTTCGTCCTGGGGCCCAACTGGCATAAAGAGCCGCCGGTTTAATAGTCGCGTAGTCTTGAGCCAACTGCTTTATGGTTGCGGCGGGCACGCCGGTAATATCCTCGGCCCATTGGGGTGTTTTTGGCACTCCGTCCTCTTCACCGAATACATAATCTTTGAACTTGTCGAAGCCCACGGTGTAAGTTTCCATGAAGTGACGGTCATAAAGATTCTCGTCGATCATGACATATGCCATAGCAATAAGCAGGGCAGCATCTGTTCCTGGCTTTATGGGGATCCACTGTTCCGCCAGGGTTTTTGCCGAGCCGGTGTACCTCGGGTCAACGCAGATGATTCTGGCGCCGGCCTTCTTCGCCCTGGTCAAATAGTGGACGGTGTCAGGGCCGAATCGAGTGACCACCGGATTCCAGCCCCACATAATGATTAATCTGGAATGGAGAAAATTGTCGCGGGTATTGCCGGTAAAAGTGGTTCCGAAAGTAGCCAGGGAGGAAAAACTGGCGGCTTCTAAAGATGTATTACCCCACCAAGTAGTGCAACCGCCGAAGAGAGAGAAAAAGCGGCGGCTGGCTTTCTGGAAACCGTGCAGGGGGCTCATTGAACCGTAGTAGTCCATAAGAAAAATGGATCTGGCCCCGTATTGGTCTTTAACTCTCTGAAGTTCTTGAGCCACCGCATCCAGTGCCTCTTCCCACGGGATAGGCTTAAATTTCCCGCTACCTCGCTTTCCCACCCTTTTCAAGGGCTGTCTGAGGCGGTCCTCGGCGTAGACAACCTCCTTCTGGGCCAGTCCCCTTGGGCAGGCTTTCAAGCTGGGCATCTGTCTTTCATCTGTGCCAATTCGCGTGATCTTACCCTGATTGACATAGACCTTCAGGAGACAGCGGGCGCCACAGTCATAATAGCAACTGGTGGTCACCACTTTACTTTGAGAATCAAAACCGTCGATTTTATTCATTTCTTATCTTCATATTTTGTCTAATACTTCTGTAATTGTCAATGCAAGGTAATAAAAGCTGTTTTGTTGCCTCAGTGCATAAAATGACGATGTGTTCAATTCGTGGAGCAGGTCAGTTTTTAAATAGAAATCGTTGTAAATTTGAATTTGGGGCAGTATGAGTACCGACTTGTGAGTGAAGACAAACACCGGAAACTTTGGAAACAAGAGTTAAACGATTAACAACTTCCTGACAACTTTTTGACAACAACTGGAGCTGAGGTATCAATAGGTAGAACTTTTAGTTTAGCTTTTAGTATAAATCATTCTACTGATTTAGTCACGTCTTGACAAATCCTGAAGGCCACGTCATGGACAAGTTGGTTCTGGATTCGTATGATATAACATATTAGCTATAACGGTTACTAGAAATGACACGGGGCTGGTAGGGACTCTATATGCACAGGTCTAATGCATAGGCAAACGTTTTTTCGTAGTCTCAATCAAGGTCTCGAGCTCCTCAGACAATGGGACTGGGGACTATTCCTTCTGATATTTTTTTACATGGCCTTGCCACGGTTCTACCGTTCATACAGTGTCTATCTAATTGGTAATGCGATACCAGACACCAATGCACTAGCAACAGTTGCCCAGTGGCAGTTCATTGAGCTTCTACTTGAGGTCGTGCAGGAAACCTTCGTCCTGGCCATATTCTTTTTTGTAGGTAGAGGAATGCAGAGCAAAGAGGGGCCAGGATACCCGATAAGAACATCAATAACAACAATCTTCCTTTTCTCTTGTATCCTCGCTGCTATCCTGTTTGCTCTTTCCGATAACTTTGTGAGTATTATAGGAACCCCTGAGGCCATTCGGGAGACAACATCTACATTCCTTAAAATAAAAACGGCAGGCATTCCTATTTTTCTTTTAAGCTTGGCCTCAGTGATAATCGTTGAAACGATAAACCGAAAACGTATGATATTAACTCTAGCCATTTTGCAGGTGGTCTATCGCTTTATTTCCGATAGTCTTTTCTACGGAGGATATTCTTTTTCTCTTAATCTCGGTGTGCTGGGGGTTGCCTGGTCAGACCTTATAGCTAGCTTCGGGCTGCTTATCACCACACTAATCATGATAAGATCTATCGCGTTTGAAAAGGTGAGAAATTTGATATCGTTCTTTACCCTCA
>DAOUZD010000039.1 GCA_030665795.1 Dehalococcoides sp. | reverse complement strand
CGTGTTGAAATCGCCAAAGAGATGGAAAGGACGCGCGGTGTTCCCGTAAACCCGGAGCGAGTTATCGTAACGCCAGGTGCCAAGCCCATCATGTTCTACTCAATCCTGGCGCTTCTTGACAAAGGGGACGAAGCCATATATTCCAACCCGCTATTTCCTATTTATGAGTCAATGATAAACTTTACTGGCGCCAAGGCAGTGCCCGTTCCCCTCCGTGAGGAACTTGATTTCCGTTTTGATATCGATGAGCTAAGGTCCAAGGTTACATCGCGTACCAAGCTTATTATTCTTAACTCTCCTCACAATCCAACCGGCGGCGTTTTGGAGGAAGATGATATCCGCGCTATTGCCGAGATTGCCCAGAAGTACAATATTATTGTCCTTTCTGACGAGATATATGAACATATCATCTATGAGGGGAAACCATTCAGCATTGCCAGCCTACCCGGCATGCTGGATAGAACTATCCTGCTCAACGGCTTTTCCAAGACCTACGCCATGACCGGTTGGCGTCTGGGCTATGCGGTTATGCCCCCAGAATTGCTTGAGCCTGTGGTACGTTTAATTACCAACAGTGTCTCCTGTACGGCACCTTTCGTTCAATACGCTGGTATTGAGGCGCTAACTGGTCCTCAAGATAGTGTGCCCAAGATGGTAAATGAGTTCAGAAAGAGACGAGACCTGATAGTAGACGGACTGAATCAAATCCCGGGTATAAGCTGCCGCCGACCCAAGGGTGCCTTCTATGTGTTTCCCAATGTTAAGAAATTGGGGGTGGATTGCAACCAATTCGCCGATTACCTTTTGAATGAAGCCGGGGTGGCCACCCTTCCCGGTACCCATTTTGGTAAGTATGGGGAAGGCTACCTCAGGCTATCCTATGCCACCTCACTGGAAAACATTAAGAAGGGTTTGGAGAGGATAAGTTCGGCAGCAGTGAAAATTGCGACTTAGTTCGCTACTTTTAGGCCTGCTTACCAGTCTTTTAGGCATCAGCAGTTTCCCTAGTGAAAGGAGGTAAATATTGATGACAGAACAAAAGACGCCTTATCCATCTTTAGACACGCCAGCGGTGCTCATCGATTTGAATACGCTGGAGGCAAATATCAAGGAAATGTCCAAACTAGCGGCCGAGGCAGGCGTTAGACTGAGACCACATGTTAAAGTTCATGAGAATGCATCAATAGCCAAGATGCAAATTGAAAGAGGGGCCTGTGGCGTAGAGGTAGGTCCGGTGGCACAGGCAGAAGCTATGGCAGAGCAGGGAATTGACGATATCGTTATTGCTCACCCTGGCTTTTATGGTGGCCCTAAGGGAGAAATACTGAAGAGACTTTTGAGCAAACCGCAACTCAAGCTTGCCGTCGTCATGGATATGCTTGAGCAAGCCGAGATTATTTCTCAAATGGCTCAAGCGGTTGGCAAGAAAGCCCGTGTACTCATTAAGGTCGATTTAGGTAGAGGCTCCCGCTACGGCGTACTCCCCGGGGAACCTGTCTTGAACATGGCCAAGCAGCTCCGCCAGCTTCCGGGTATTGACCTTATCGGTATTTATGGACATGAAATGGGGGCAAAACCAACGCCAGAAGATAAAGATGAGACAGCTCTCGAAGCCGCCACGATAATGACCGAAAATGCACGGATGCTTAGGAAGGAAGGCATTGCCATAGAGCATGTCTCCGTAGGTGCTTCACCCACATTTCGTTCCACATGTCGTTTTCTGAAGGAAGGTAAATTCCCTGAGATAACCGAGATTCATCCAGGGCAGTGCGTAATCGGCGATATTATGTATATGAGGTCGGGAGGCAACGTTAGAGAAGCGTGCGCGGTCACGGTGCTTACTACTGTGATGAGCACTTCACACCCAGGTTGGGCCATAATTGATGCCGGATACAAGACTTTTGGGGCTGATTCTCTCATAGCACGTCGGGATACGCCGGGTTTTTTCTGGAACGGGATGCCCAGCTTTGGCTCCGTGCAAGGGCGTTCCGACTTATGGTTGGGGCGTCTGTCTGCCGAAACCAGTTGTCTTTACTACGCGGTTCCTGAGAAGACGCTGCGCTTTGGCGAGCGGCTGGAAATTGTGCCCAACAATGCTACCCTGGTCATTAATATACATAACCAGATATACGGAGTAAGAAATGGTGTGGTAGAACAGGTGATACCAGTAACCGGGAGAGGACGAGGTAATTAGGTGGAGTGGCCAATTATAGTGGTTCTAATTTTCGCACATGGAGGTGACATATCGTGAAGGTAATTGATGCTATCGCGGAGGTATTAAAACGCGAGGGGGTGACGTTTCTTAGCTGTTACCCTTCTACTCCAATGATAGATGCCGCAGCGAAAGCGGGACTAAGACCCGTTGTCTGTCGGCAGGAGCGGGTCGGAGTAGGCATCGCCGATGGCTACAGTCGTATTTCCAATGGACGACGCATCGGTGTGTTTGGCATGCAATTCGGCCCAGGTGCCGAGAACGCTTTCTCCGGGGTCGCCACCGCCTACTCTGATTCGGTGCCCTTGCTTTTGCTGCCCCTGGGCTATCCCGGTGACCGGGCGGGAGTAAAACCCTACTTTAGCTCGGTTCGTAGCTATGATGCGGTGACCAAATGGGTAGAGCGAATCAACGTAGCAGAACAGGTACCCGAAATCATGCGGCGCGCCTTCTCTTTCCTGAGAATGGGCAAGCCAGGTCCGGTTATGCTGGAGATACCAGCAGACTTAGTTGATAAAGAGGTAGAGTCATTTGACTACCAGCCGGTCAAAGCCACACGTGCCGCAGGTGACTCCCGTGATGTGGCTGAGGCAGCCAGAATACTGATAGAGGCCCACAGTCCCATAATTCATGCTGGTCAGGGGGTGCTCTACGCTGAAGCGTGGGACGAGCTACTGGAATTAGCCGAACTCTTGCAGGTGCCGGTAATGACCACTCTGATGGGGAAAAGCGCCTTTCCGGAGAACCATCCTTTGTCCCTGGGCACCGGCGCTCGCGTGGTGACCAAGCCAGTTCATCACTTCTTAGGTAAAGCTGATGTGGTGTTTGGTATTGGCTGCAGTTTCGCGCTTCACTACATGTCAACCGAGATACCTTCTGTAAAGGTATTTATCCATGCCACCACTTGCGAGGAGGACATCAACAAGAATTACGTAGTAAATTATCCTATCATTGGAGATGCCAAGCTGGTATTGGCTCAGTTCATTGAAGCGGTCAAGGAGCGCATGGGAAGCCAGAGTCGCCGGGGCAAGAGTGCCGTAATTGAGGAGATTAAGAAGGTGAAGGAGGAGTGGCTGGGGGAATGGATGCCCAAGCTCACCTCGGAAGAAGTGCCGATAAACCCGTACCGAGTCATCTGGGAGTTAATGCACACGATAGACCCGAGGCAAGCTATCGTCACTCATGACGCCGGCAGCCCACGTGACCAGTTGGTGCCCTTTTACCCGGCAATAACACCACGGAGTTACATCGGATGGGGCAAATCCCATGGGCTGGGTACCGGGCTGGGTCTCACCATAGGTGCTAAGCTGGCGCAACCGGACAAAGTAGCCATCAACTTTATGGGGGATGCTGCCTTTGGCATGGTAGGATTAGACTTCGAGACAGCGGTTCGAAGCAAGATACCCATCATAACTATAGTGTTGAACAACTCAACTATGGCCATCGAGGCTCCGGATGAGCCACTTGCTCAGGAACTTTATCAGTCCCTCGACCTTGGTGGCAACTATGCGGACCTAGGGCGTGCCATGGGTGGTTACGCAGAACGAGTGGAGAACCCTGCCGAGATTGCACCAGCAATTCAGCGTGCCCGTCGAGTTACTGAAGAAGAAAAACGTCCAGCATTGCTTGAGTTTATCACCAGCGAGGAAATATCCTTTTCCCTAATGTAGGTTCTCTCCATGGTGTTAAGACTGTGTACCGTGTCTCTGGCGCATTACGCTGGCTTCCAAGTCAAGCAGGGCCTGTTTTTTATCAAGTCCACCCCCGTAGCCAACCAGCCCTCCGTTAGCTCCGATGACCCGATGACAGGGCACGATGATAGCGATGGGATTGGTTCCAGTGGCACGGCCGACTGCCCGGCTGGCGGTTGGACGACCCAGCGCACTAGCTATCTGCCCATACGAACGAGTCTCTCCGTAAGGGATACCCAGCAGGAGTCCCCACACTCGACGCTGGAAATCGGTGCCCCGAAGGTCCAGAGGTACACCGAATTGACGCAAATTTCCGGCGAAGTAGGCATCCAACTCGGTGGCGACCTTATGGTTATGGCCGTTGCCATCCTGTATCCGGATGCTCTCTTTCTCCCATTGGGCAAGACGAGCTACCGCGCGGGTCTCTGATTTCACGCAGATGACCCCGCGCTGAGAGCTAACCAGTACATACGTCCCTAGCGGGCTGTGATAACGCGTGAAGAAAAAAGTCTCCGGCATGACACCTCTTCCTTCTTGAGCACAAATACACCATAAAAGTCGAGTTTGCTCAAGTATACCACGAAGTTTTATTTGATGCTCTCGATTAAATCCTGGTGGCTAGTCATAGCGGCTACCGTCTCCAAAAATTCCTTTAATGAGGCACTCTGACTTCTTAGCTCTTTTAACTCAAGCCCAATTGGACTAATCGAAGTCGGTCTATCGGCATAGGTACCATAAAAGGCAAAATAGGCTTGATTCAGCTTCCTAATATAATAGCCCATTGAGGCGAGATATTGTCGTTTCTGCTCCATAAAGTCCTCTGCCTGTTCAATTTCACCCTGGGCCAAGTATTGGTCAACTGCCCTTCTTATATCTCTCATCTCCTGATTAAAATCAAATCCGGAAACTGCCTTCTGAGGTTGGCGCTCATTATTTTCAGATTCAGAGTAGTAGCTCTCAGCGATCATAGCGCCAATTTCTTTGGCGACCATACTGGCCAGTGTTTCATTCATAGTGGCAATTTCATAATTTCGAGAGAGCCCGGTTAAATCTAATATATATAGAAATCCCAGCGGTTTAAAAGTGAGATATTGATGCAGCCACTCTTCCGCAGCCGCGTCAACAGTAAACCGCAAACTAGCCTCGTTAGTCACGAAAGTGGGATAGGTGCCACCAAAGCCACCAAGCACTACCACCAGTGAAGAGACACCTAATTCGTCAACTTCAGCTTCAATACTCTCCATTTCCTCCAGACTAATATCCTGCAGGAGGGTGATTTCCCGCATGCTTTCGATTCTGTCCCTGGGCGAAACCACCAGTAGATGAGGTGGCTTCTCAAGCTTGAAATTTATCGGCGGGAAGCCAATTTTTAATTTCAGGTATTTATCTATCGGATTGAAAATACCCTGCTGGGTCAGAGTATCTCTTATCTGCCTGGCTATTATCCTTTCTACCATGTTCTCTAAAGCGGTTCTTTGCTGCTGTAATTCATTAAATTCAGCCTCAAGTGGAGCCAGGTCGCCCTGCTTATTACCGGTCTTGATTGCTTCTATTTCTGACTTCAGAGTTTTTAACTGATCAACCGTGGTAAAATAGTCGCTAACTTTATCGGTTTCAGCGCCAACCGTTTTCTCCTGGCCACAAATTACCTGCTTGGCTTCACTCCAGATGGTATTGAATTCCCACCGGACGAAGCTGAAGCGATATGGCCTCGCAATCGAACTTAAACGCGTATTAAAATCTCGGCTGGGGGTACAGCTTACGCCGGCCAAACAAAATAATAGTAAACTCACCATCGCAATCAGTTCTATTTTCAACTTAACTTTGCCTGTTTTATGAAAACTTTAAAGTATGAGGATGGAAATCCGATAATTTTTTCTCGTGTAAAGGGGGCTGGCTTGGCTTATGTCATTCTAACGGTAATTTTAGCTAGTTCCCAGGTATACTCATAAAGGTGTAATCCCTTACTCGTAGCAATCAGCTCGCCATCATCAACTCCTATTTCGCTGGCCATATACTCTTTCAGAAGCTGAATGGCAGCCAGATTTGACGGGAAGCCAGCCCACAAGTCCCAGGAACGAAAATAGACCACAAAATTAAGCTTATTATCACGAATCCTGGTATCTACTGCCCTCAAGCACGGAGGGTCAGAGAGAAAAATTGACCGCTCATCACCCACTGCCATAAAAGCCTGATTGGTATTATAGCCGTCCTCCTTATACATTTTGATTACCTCAGCTATCTGTGTTTCCAGATACTGGCCGTAGGTGTACTGTTCCCCTTCCCGCCTATGTGCCGCCATGAGGTAAGGTAAGTATTCTTCAATATAATCCATGGTACTGGGTGGTGGCACTCCTTGTGGTACATCGGGTACTAATGGTCTTGTCCCCGGATACCTAACCTGGATAACGACAAAATCGAGCTCCTTCCGCCGCTGCCCGGCATAGCTTCCCCGGTCAATTTGATATTCATATCCCTCGGTCAGGGTTGTGCACAGGCAACGAAACCAGGCTTCAGAAAGGTCTCTAGCTTCAATTAGTGAAATCTTCATCGGTTAAATCCTGCCAACTTTCCTTTCTGTCTTAATTGGGAGAAGCGATACCACCGCCTCCTCCGGGGTCAGCCCCTCCCTCGAACTTCCCGGTAGTCGGGTCTACTTTGATACCATGAGCCAAACCGAAGGGAACCATACCCCAACTCACCACGCTGTGGGTTACCTCGAGCCCCTTTTTCCTTACATCATCACAAACTCGAGACGAGATTCTGGCGGAGACAATGACATCATCTCCCTCACAATGAATTCGGGGAGCCGAAACTGCCTCCTGAGCACTCATACCATGGTCAATCACATTGACGATGCTCTGCACGATGGCACTAATGATGGAATAGCCACCAGGAGCGCCAACG
>DAOUZD010000082.1 GCA_030665795.1 Dehalococcoides sp. | reverse complement strand
AAACTCTCCTCAAGTGCGCTACAAACTTAGATAACCGATAGAAACAGTTGATATTATTCTAGAAAAACAATAAAATCAGGGTGTCGGTTGACCTAGTGTCTTGACACCCTGATTCTTTTCAAAACTCCCCGGCAGGGAAGGTCTTCCAGCTTTGGTAGGCCGTACAGGTCTCGAACCTGTGACACCCTGATTAAAAGTCAGGTGCTTATCTGTAATTGTGTTGTTATCTAGATTTGTCGTCAACTTTATTCACGGAAATAACAATCGCAGAGCCCCACGATTTCGGCCATCTGCGGAAATGGCTCCTCCCGCTCATTGAACCAAGGAGATATAGATAGTGTTGCCTAAATCATCAGCAGCATGTTTAACTCTTATGGACTGAGAGACTATTCCCGCGATTGATGCCCTTTGGTTAACTGGGCATGTCTAGGTTCCCTGAACACATCTCTTAGATCTACTGACTGGTGGAAAATTCAGTGGAAACTGAATGAGATAGATATTGTGTTTAGAAGAGCTCAGCCCCTTTGCCCCCCTCTCTTACTAATGGCTGGCTCATTGACGCCCGATGATTGGCCGATTAGAATAGCACCAAACAGGGAGATAAGGAGAGTAATATGGAGCGAATCTGGGCACCATGGCGGATACAATATATCCAGATGGAAAAACCGGAGGGATGTATTTTGTGCGAGAAACCCGGGCAGAATAATGATGCCCAAAACTATATCCTGCATCGGGGAGATAAAAACTTCATCATTTTGAATAGTTACCCTTACAACCCGGGTCACCTGATGGTAGCTCCCTATCGGCACGTCGCTAGCTTGGAGAAGCTAACTGATGAGGAGCGGCAGGAGCATTTTGAAATTGTCAGCCGGAGTGTCAGGGTTCTGAGGCAGGTATTCAACCCCGGCGGCTTTAATATCGGCATAAATCTGGGGAAGGCAGCCGGCGCAGGCATAGAAGACCATTTTCATACTCATATTGTGCCCCGATGGCAGGGTGATACTAACTTTATGCCGGTCTTATCTGACGTAAAAGTATTACCGGAAGCCTTGGCCGATACCTATCAAAAATTAAAGGGTAAGTTATGAGAAAGGTGATGCTATAGGGAGGTGAGAGTATCCGAGGGTATCGTCGGTTCGAGACCGGCACGGTCTACCAGAGATTCTCTCAGTCCTCTTTGATACCGGCTAAATTCTTGGCCAGCTTCTTCTTTGATTCGATATCGGCATTCCGTAGTATCGTTATCCGGTGTGTTTCGGGTGACCCGGCACCGTGAATGTTGGAAACGATATCTCTACTTTCAAAAGCGAGCTTTTCTATCAATCTGAAGAGGCGCATCCTATCTTCCGTAGATACATCCTCCGTACCCTTGAGGTATTTCTTGATTAGTGGGCCAATCTCAGGGTTTGCCATGTCTTTGTCCGAAGGTAAATCTGTCACCATGCCACCAGCGATTTCAATCATCATCCGGATGGCTTCGTGCAGCTCCTTACCCTCGTAAAGTTTGGCGGTGTTTGACAGTACTGGCTCCACCATGTAGATGCCGGACTCGGTTGGTTCAGCCTCTATTGAAGCCGCTACGGAGCAGCCATAAATCGCCTCGGTAGTCTTGAGCATCTCGGCTAACTTGTTGTTGATATGGGATACATTAGGTAGACCATTGTAATCGGCGGCTGTCGCCGCGGCTCCGATGATAACGTCACCCACTCCGCTCTTGCAGCCACCGTGAGAATGGCGGTGGAAGTTGCCAAAGTTCCTTACCATCGGACCGGCGTATTCATATTCGCCACACAGGAACACCTGCTCCCAGGGCACAAAGACGTCTTTGAAAATCACCATATTGGCAAACTTGCCGTATTCAATATTGCCAAGGTCACAATCCTGAAGTTCCCTGGCTTCCAGCGTACCCCTGCCGTAGATGTGAATCATACCTTCCGCATCTACCGGGACAGCAAAACAGACAGCGTAGTCTTTGTCTGGCTCGCGCATCTCTCTGGTGGGTACAATCACCCCCCAGTGAGCGCAGAGGGAACCTGTCTGGTGTATCTTGGCGCCTCTAACTACGATGCCGTCGTTGCTCTTATCCACGACATGCAAATACTGGTCAGGGTCTTTTTGTTCTGATGGGCGGAGTGACCTGTCACCCTTGACATCGGTGACACCACTAAAGACGGTGAAATCGTTCTGCTGCATTTGCTTGACAAAATTGAGGAGTCTCTCCCAATAATTGGTGCCATACTTCTGGTCACAGTTATAGACCTCTATGCCGACTGCGTTTATGGCATCCATACCGGTGCATCGCATAAAGCAGGTGCCAATCCTCTGGGTTAGGAATTTCAGCATCCTGACCTTGGCTAAAAGGTCATCCCGACTCTCATAGAACTTGTTGAAGCGGCTAACCTCTTCATCTATTAGCTTGGACTCGGCTACGAGCTTCTTTCTACCCTCTGGTTCCTGCGCTAGCGCATAGGTTTGTGCCACTCCGGCTATCATACGCTTGATTAATGGATGTTCGTAGGTCTTCTCAACTCTTTGCCCCAGAATATATGCGGTTGGATGCAGGTCTTTCAGGGATTCGTAGTATTGCTCCTTGGTCATTAAAGCCACTTTCTCACTGCCCCCTATGTTATTTTAATGTCATTTCACCTGTTGGGACTTAATTATAGCTCTTGAGTAACGGTTTTTCAATACTCCAAACATCAATCAATACACGTGTCATTATGGTATGGGCAAAAACGAATTTTTTAATAGGGAGGAGGTAGTGCTATAATTTTAAGCGGGGTAAAAATAACCAACTTTAGGACACAATCGGCAATAAGGGGTATGGTATAAGGAGGTAAATTGTCTGAGGGACACACTGAATGGTGAGAAGAAAAAGAGATAAAGAGGAAGCCATGTTCCCGGTGAAAGAAGACAACGATATCAGTAGAGGAACATTGTGGCTTTTACTGGTTGGTATTTTTCTCACTTCATTTAGCCTGCTCGCCTTTGAGATAACTCTCACCAGGCTTCTCTCGGTACTGCTTCTCTACCACTTTGTCTTTGCGGTGGTTTCTTTAGCCCTGCTGGGGTTGGGTGTTGGTGGTATCTTTGTTTACTTCTTTCGGCCACAGATACCAGGTGGAGATAACCGATTTGGCTCCTTAGCCCTGTTTGCCAGCTTAATCTCAATATCGATTCCACTTTCCATAATCCTCATGGTCCAGATTGGCTATATCGGTGCTATCCGGGATAATATCCTGTTTTATTGTTTCCTTTTATTTATCCCCTTTTTCTTCGCCGGTGTGCTCCTAGCCGAAGTCTTCCGTATGTTTCCGGCCATTAGTGCCCGGATTTATGGTGCCGACTTGGTTGGTGCCGCCATTGGCTCTCTCGGGGTCATCCTCGTTCTTGATGTCCTCGGTGGTATCAATACCTGCTTTCTCCTCGGTGTCGTGGCTTCAGTGGCAGCGCTGCTCTTTGCTCTGAAGGTACTACGGAAGAACATTAGGCGGGTGATAATGGCTACCGCCAGCTTCTTGATGGTATCCCTCTTATTGGGGGCAAATTTGATTGGCTCTTACCTGCCCAATATACCGGTCATCGGAACCAACCCGGTTAAGGATATTCACCAGGCCCTCTACGGACCTTCTTTTCCTGGGAAGATAATCGAAACGAGGTGGAGTGCTTTTGGACGCACCGATTTAGTGGAGTTCAGTAGTCGCCCTGAACAGATGGAAATCTACATTGACGGAACCGCCGGGATGCCTATGTACCAATTTAGCGGTGATTTTGACCGTCCAAGTTCTATCCTCGACAGCTTGAAGTATAACTTCACCGGTTATTTTCCTTTCTTTTTCTTGGAGGAGGAAGAAAGAAATAATGCCCTCATCATCGGGCCAGGTGGCGGCCGGGACATACTCTTGACGCTGATGGGCGAAGTTAGCGAAATCACTGCCGTTGAAGTGAACAAAGACCTGGTGGATATAGTGCAGGAATATGCCTGGTATAATGGCGGCATTTATACTGACTTTGAAAACGTAACCGTAGTTGTTGATGAGGGGAGAAATTTCCTCAAACGCCAGAAGGAAGAGTATGACATCATCATGCTCAGTCTCCCCGTTACCCAGACCAGCCGAAGTCTGGAGGGGTATGCCTTGACGGAAAATTTTCTGTTCACCACGGAGTCCATCAATGACTATTTGGAACATCTGACTGATGAAGGGCGCTTGGTGGTTGTGACTCACGACGATTTAACGACCTGGCGGCTGCTTTCCATCTCGCTGGCGGCTCTCAACGAGAGAGGTATCAGTAATACGGCAGCACTCAACCAGATTTACTTGTTGGGTTTGGGCTCGGCGGATATGTATCCGGTGTTTGTGCTGAAGAAGACACCATTTGAGTCGACGCAGATATTACTCAGGCATCAGAAAATGCGCCAATTGGGGTATGACCCACTTTTGTCCTACTTCCCTTACATCACCCAGCCGGGAATGGTCAACCCGGTACTCATGGACTTGGGTAGTGGGGAGGTAGCCTTCGATGACCTAAAGAAGGGGCTGGTTAAAGAACTGGGTATCGATATCCGCCCGGTAACCGATAACAGTCCATTCTTCTACAAAGTTGATGTTGGTTTACCGCCGCCCGTGTCTCTGGTTCTCTGGCTATCAATTATTATGATGCTACTGGTGCTCTTGGTACCCCCCTTATATTGGAAATGGCGGTCTCCCCGGGGGGAGGCTCGTCCAGGAAGCAAGGTAAGCTCTAACCAGAGCCCGCTTAAGTCTGTGGTCTTATTTTCGATGCTGGGTATTGGGTTCATGTTGGTTGAAATTTCTCTTATCCAGAGATTTATGCTCTATCTCGGCCAGCCAGTGTTATCTATAGCTGTCTTGTTGTTTTCTCTCCTCGTCGGTGCTGGCATCGGTAGCCTGTATAGTGGCCGCTTCGCTTCAGAAAAGATAATCAAGGGGATAACCGTTGCCTCTCTGTCTATTGTTGTTATGGTAGTCACTTACACTTTTCTCCT
>DAOUZD010000172.1 GCA_030665795.1 Dehalococcoides sp. | reverse complement strand
TGTTGCCGAAGGTGTCAGGTCAGGCTCTATCGTGGTCGATATGAGTTCCGTCTCTCCGCTTGCGACCAAAGAATTTGCCAAAAAGCTGGCGGCGATGGGAGTAAAGATGCTTGATGCCCCGGTTTCCGGCGGCCAGGTAGGTGCGCAGAATGCTACCCTTTCCATTATGGTCGGGGGGGAGCCCAAGATATTCGAGCAAATCAAGCCCTACTTTGAACTTATGGGCAAGAACATTGTCCATATTGGTGGTAATGGGGACGGGCAAACTTGCAAGGTGGCTAACCAGATTGTCGTTGGCGAGACAATTATGGCAATTAGTGAAGCCCTTTTGTTTGCCTCTAAGGCCGGCGCCGACCCGGGAAAAGTAAGGGAAGCACTGCTCGGCGGATTTGCTCAGAGTCGTATTCTGGACTTGCATGGGAAACGCATGATTGAGCGTACCTTTGCTCCCGGTTTTCGCATCCGACATCAGCAAAAGGACCTGAACCTGGCCTTGCAAGGGGCGCGTGCCCTCGGATTGAGCTTGCCTGGCGCATCCATAGCCCAGGAACTACTGAACGCAGTCGCCGCCCAAGGGGATATTGACCTGGACCATTCGGCCATGGTGCTGGCGCTGGAAAAGCTGGCCAATCACAAGGTCAGCGGTTAGACGACGGGCCATCTTACCTTAATTATTTTAAGGAAGAGAGACGTAGGTGAGAGGGGCTTTGTCCCTCTCACCGATTGTCCCTTTTTCTTATTTATGTAAAGAATAGCTTCACCGACTTGACAAACTAGTTATTTCCGTTCTAAACTAAAGCCCCTGCTAAAATACGTGTCAGGGAGATTAAAAATGGGCGATGGGAAAAAGGCGGAGGTAAAGCCTCTCTAAACTAAGACCTTCAGGTAGAGCCAGACACGATTACTCCACTCTCAGTTTAGCGAAAAGTTCCCTGAAGGAGAAGGTGTGCTCATATACTCCTAATTACCTATGACTAAAGAACTATTGCTAATAAGGGAGAGGCTAGATAAGATAGGACTTGCGAAGGATGTTCGTATTTACTAAAGAGAGGAGCCGAACTAAAGATGCCAAATTCGCCTTTAGATGAGCCTCAGACCGAAGAGTCTCGGCCTAGGTTGCGGAAGCATTTAATCCCGCCTGAGGCCTTGAGGCTGGTTCCAGAGGCACTAGCCAGAAGATACGTTGCCATACCTCTGGAGATAAGTGGTAATGTCCTGCATGTGGCTATGGCAAACTCGGCCGATATTCTGGCTTTAGAGGCCTTAGCCAGCCAGAGCCAGATGCACGTCGTGCCTGAAACAGCTAGTGCCGGAGAAATTCAAGAGGCTATTGATTTCAATTATCAATCCTATGAAGAAATTGAGGAACAGATTTCCAGTATCTCGTTACCGACTGAGACAATTGAGGAACAAATCAGACTGGATACGGTTACTGATGCTCCGGTAGCCCGGGCGCTCACGTTGATTATAAATGAGGCGGCAAAGGCCCGCGCCTCGGACATCCATCTTCAGCCCCAGGAAGATAAACTACAAGTGCGCTGTCGCATTGATGGCACCCTTCATGATATGCTTTCCCTGCCTTTGATGACGGCTACTCCGCTTATTTCTCGAATTAAAATCCTAGCCAATATGAATATCGCCGACCACCATCGTCCTCAGGATGGTCAGTTTTCGGTAACCACCAGAGGTGGTCAGTCAATAGATATCCGGGTCGGCACTACGGCTACGGTCTATGGTGAGATGGCGGCATTGCGGCTTCTCGATAAATCCAGAGCCATTATGACCCTACCAGAACTGGGGTTTCTTTCGGAAAGTCTGGCAAAGTACCAAGAGATGCTGAAAGTTCCCTATGGTATGATTCTAATCAGTGGTCCTACTGGTGCTGGCAAAACGACTACTCTTTATGCTTCCGTCAATTGCCTTGACTGCAAGGGACGGAACATCATTACCATTGAAGACCCCGTGGAGTATCGGTTTAAGAATATTAATCAGATTCAGGTTAATCCTCGAGCTGGTCTTACCTTTGCCAGTGGACTCCGGTCCATACTACGTCTTGACCCCGATGTGATATTAGTTGGTGAGATACGTGATGCCGAAACGGCTAGAATTGCCGTCCAGGCAGCGCTCACCGGGCATCTGGTACTGTCTTCAATCCACGCCAATGATGCCGTAGGTGTCGTCTTCCGTCTCCTTGACCTGGGTATCGAGCCGTTCCTAGTCGCCTCAGCGCTTATTGGCGTGGTCGCACAACGAATGACACGACGGATTTGTCCCGATTGCGCCCGGCTAGCTGAAGTCCTTCTGGTAGAGCAGATGGCTTATAGCAAGGAAACTGGTGAGGAGCGAACTGAATTCCTTCTCGGTAGCGGTTGCAAATCATGTGCCTATACTGGCTACCAGGGACGAACCGGAATTTTTGAAATACTGCAAATAAGCGACGAGGTAAGGATGATGTTGCTCAATGGCACCACCGCTGCCCAGCTACGAACTGAGGCAATGAAAGATGGAATGACACCTCTGATTAGAAACGGGATGTTAAAAGTAAAAGCGAATGTCACTACCCCTGCCGAGGTCCTGCGTAACGCCTACTCTGTAGACTAGTCATAGACCCTTCCAAAGTCACTCAGGAGAGATTCAAGGGAATTGCATTACAGGTGGGTTAGATGGTTTATCAATATGTCGCCTATAATGAGAAGGGAGTGGTAGTCAAAGGCAAGTTACCCGCCGCCGATGAAGAGGCAGCCACTGACCTATTGGGCTACGCTGGTTACCAGGCAATCAGCCTCAAACCGTATGTCCCGTTTCTTAACACGGAAAAGTTATCGGCAAGCTTTCTCCGAGTGAAACCGACTGAGATAGTACTCATGTACCGCCAGATGGCCATGCTCCTTGAATCTGGTATTGAT
>DAOUZD010000048.1 GCA_030665795.1 Dehalococcoides sp. | reverse complement strand
TTTTTGACCGGGATAACAGCCATATATCACTTGTGAGAAGACTGGCTCAGAAAGTAAATAAGAATCTGAATATTGAAACTAGAGCGCTTATCTTGAAGGAATTGAAAGCAGAAGTCCGCCTGATTTTGAAAATCTATAACGAGGCCTGGGCACAAAACTGGGGGTTCCTGCCTATCCCCGCCGAAGAAGGAGACTCTATCGCCGATTCCTTACGTCTTATTATAGACCCTAGTCTTGTCCGATTTGCCTTTATCAATGGGAAACCTGCTGCCGTAATGGCAGTTATCCCTGACCCGAATTATGCTCTACGTCCTCGCTGGCGTTGGTACGGTGATTCAGACTTGGTACGGTTGGTAAGATTGCTAATTATGCGTCGGCGTATACCCCGTACCAGAGGTATGTTCTTTGGCATTATACCTGAATTTCGGAACTTAGCAATTCCGGCACTACTGGCTAATGAGCTCGCCGATTACATTTTGCCACGGCACTACCTGGAATGCGACGCTTCATTACTCCTTGAAGATAATGAGGCCATCATTAAGGTCATCAACGTTTTTGGCGGTAAATACTACAAGAGATGGCGTATCTATGATTTACCCCTAAGGTGATTGCTTAACATCCAAAGTAACAAGCAGTCATAAAGTACAATCGCTAATATATATAGAACTTATCTTTCTCCTCGTCTAAAGTATAGTAATCAGCTTTAGAAATAAAGAATTCAACATCGACATCATAATTAGCAATAAACTCAATAAATAGAGTATTTTCTTCATTTTGGTAAACACTCACGGAACTAATACTTGCGGGATAGTAAAGGTTTTCCACATATTGACATTCGCCATTTGGCGAAGTACGATGTGCGGTGGGGTGCATAAAGCACAATATCTGTGCGCTTTTTTACGCTATATGGCAATCAAGGAAATATATGGGTATGGGCAGAAATAAATCTCTAAACCTGTTTAGAAGCAGGTGAAATGAGGGAAGTGGAAGAACGTTATCCAATGGCTAAAAAGAGGTTCGAATTAGTATTGTTTAGTGGCGTATTTAGGGAGGTTGCTGGCGAGCATTGCACTGAGGTGGATAGGTGGAAAACTGCTAGGCCGAAATTAACGGAATGAAAGAGGCAATGTGATTAGAGGGCATATAAGGGATTTAATCGCTGACCTGCTAATAATTAGCCTGAGTGGTGCCCTGCTATGGCATTTCTCCAATATCTGGCGCTACGGTCAGTATTTAGCGGTGGAGTCTAATATCATAATTAGAAGCTTGGAAACGGTAGGACTCATGCTTATCTTAGTCTTTGGTGTAAGTAGATACATAGGCGACCTGAGGAGGGGTCTGAAAGGAAAAGGGGATAGAAGCCAAAGCCAATGAGGGCTAGCTACCACGCCTACTTCAGTCGATATAGAGGACGACATGCCTCTTAATCCGTCCGATTTCTGGATTAATCAAATCTGGAAGACCCGTTTTCCTCGCGCAGTTTCTCACCATCTGCCAAGCCCGATGCCTGTTAAAGTGGAAGATAGGTGTCGAGCCATTGCCAAAATTTAAGTTATTCTGGCTAAAATATGCCAAAAACTAGGCCGTACAGGTCTCGAACCTGTGACACCCTGTTCAAAAGTCAGGGAGCGTAGTTTTTACTTCGCAGCTTTTCTCGCAATCGTCCTTCTCACTGCTTCATGGCTAACCCCATATTCCGTGGCGATCTCTCTAAGAGTCTTGTACTTCCGCCTCTTGACGACTTTTCCCCGTAGCGATGGATGTATACCGAACCGTGTAATACTGATGTCTTTAACCCGCGGACATAATAGTTACACGGAATAAGCAAGTTGTACCTTAAAACCCGAATCCCCTTGGGTCCACCGAGGGGAACGAAACCCCGGAACTCGTCACCAATCTGCACGAGATTCTATTTTCCCTGAGAGGTTTTGTTATATAATCAATAGTCAGGTGACCTGTCGGGATGGGTGGTGGTCTTGACACTGATACACAATATAGGAAGGAGAAACTGTTATGAATGTCAAATCGGCTGATGGGGTTTCCATAGCTTACCGAGTCGTGGGTAGTGGTAAGCCAGCTCTCGTTTTTGTTCATGGCTGGTGTTGTGACCAAAGCTACTGGGACGCGCAAGTGCCTCACTTCGCCCGACAGTACAAAGTGGTGACAATTGATCTCGCCGGTCACGGAGAGTCGGGACTGGAGCGCAAGACTTGGACTATGTCAGCGTTTGGTGAGGACGTCGTGGCTGTGGTTAACGAACTTGCTCTCGATGAGGTTGTGCTTATCGGCCACTCAATGGGTGGGCCCGTGGTTGCAGAGGCAGCCCGGCGAATGCCCGAACGCGTCATAGGGTTGGTGGGGGCAGACACATTTATAAGCGTCGAGCAAATGGGTACTCCAGAACAAATTGACGAGTTCTTGGGCAGTTTGCGAGCTAACTTCGTTGAAGCTACCCGCGGGTTTGCGAGAACCATGTTCACACCTACTTCCACTCCTGCCCTAGTGGAAAGGGTTGTTGCTGACATGTCTGCAGCTCCGCCGAAGGTTGGCCTGGGTGCGGCAGAAGGGATGGCCAAGGAAGACCTAGCCCGGGTATTCGAGGAGGTGCCGGCCCCAATACGTTGCATCAACTCTGGCAGGAATACTACCGACATTGAGGCTGCACAGCGACATGCTTCATCCTTTGAAGTGGTATTTATGTCCGGGGTAGGTCATTTCGTCATGATAGAGGACCCCGAAACATTCAACCGTCTTCTTGACGAAATTGTGAAGGAGTTCGTCTCTTACCAAGCGGGAGCCGCCTAGTAAGTCGCCGCAGCCGACCTGCTAATCGAGCCGGTTATTGATGCTACACTCGTTTGCCTGACTGAACAGAATAGCGAAATGTCCGGTAGACTAAGAGAGCTTGACAAAACCCAGCCAGCCACCTAAAGTGTTCATCGCTGGTTTGTGCTCTACAGGCTTACGAAGGGCGAATGCTGCCAAATGTCAATAAAGGAGCAAGAGATAGAACCGAAGTAATTTGAACCCTGTACGGCTTGTTGCGACCGAGGCTACATGTATTCGGCATTGACTATTGGATTTACCGTAGATTACCAAGTGCTTGCAGGGTGACAGGACAAGCCTGGTATACATTAGTCTATGTAAATGATGAGAACTAACCTAGATAATCAAGAGCTACTCGGTTCTGAATTGCAAAGAAGCGCTTGATGGTCATGGAGCGCATCTGAAAAGTTTTTGTTCTCAGGGGTTCAACCAGAAGGGTGGCTTAAAGGGGAGTTTCTCTTTTTTTTGACCAACAGAAGGCGATAGACTAGATTGTGAGTTCTGAAAGGGAAGAAAAAATCACCAGTGATAGACAAGAAGCAAGTTGATTGGAAGCGATGCCGAGTGGGCGAGAAACGCCAGTCCGCTGGCTAACGTTTTATTGAAAGTGACGAGTTTGTCTACGAGCAATCAAGATTATGGCGGGTCATCTTCTTCCGCGGGCCGGCCGACCATTTCCATAGAGAAAGTATTTCCTATCCTGGCGCTTTCGACATTCACCGCCATGATAGGTATGGGTGTCATTATTCCTATCATCCCCATCTATGTCGAACAGATGGGGGTCACTGGCATCTGGATCGGCATCTTATTTGCGGTGTATTCCGGAAGCAGGGTGTTAACGGCCCCCTTTATCGGTCGGCTATCTGATAGAAAAGGGCGAAAGCCGTTATTGATGGCGGGTCTGATACTAAGCGTCGTGGCGTCGCTGGGGTACATCTGGGCAGGTAATATCTGGCAACTGGTACTGGTTCGCTTGGTGCATGGAGCCGCTGGCGGCATGATTTACCCTATAGCGATGAGTTATATTGGCGACCTATCCCCCGAGGGCAAAGAAGGCACATGGATGGGGTATTTCAGTGCCACCGTTTTCATCGCATTAGGCGTCGGTCCTTTACTGGGCGGGGTTCTTACTGAACACTTCGGTATGACCGTCACTTTCGCCACCATGAGTTGCCTTGGCTTTCTAGCCTTCTTGCTAGCTGGTGTATTGCTCCCGGAGTCGAGACCGCAACAACTTGCAGATAAGGCGCGAATCTCTTTCCAGGCTATGCTCTCAAGCGGCATGATTCAAGGTCTATTAGGCTACCGGCTGACCCTCGAGGCTGGGTGGGGCGCTTATATTGGTTTCATCTCCATCCTTGCCGGCTTTCAGCTAGGTCTCGGACCGTCTCAGATTGGGATATTGCTCACCGCTAACATATTGCTATCGTCATTCATGATGATTCCCTTTGGCAGAATCGCCGATAAGGTCAACAAGAAGGGAATGATAATAGTCAGTGGACTGGCTACTGCCGCCTCCCTTGCCGCTATGCCTTTGGCCGGTGGTTTTTGGTCTCTCCTGGCCTTGAACATTTTTACTGGTATTGTCGGCGCTGCCGAATTTCCACCGTCTTCAGCTTTGACTATTGCTGAAGGCAGACGGTTTGGGATGGGCAGTACTGTGGCCGTAATGACCATGGCAACAAGCATGGGAATGGTTGTCGGACCGCTTCTGGGTGGGGCTATACTGGACATTGCCGATGTGAACGCCGTGTTCTACTTCGCCGGTGCTATTATGACACTTGGTGTGGTTCTGTTCGTTTGCCTGGCGCGGCGACATCGCGGTAGTAATGAAGTAGGAGGATAGAAAGAAGAGAATCCGGTAGTATCAGGTTGCGGTTCGGTACCTCGAGAGGGCAAGATGCTGGCAACCTGGAATGTATTTCATCTGCGTCTCCCTCTACTATATTTGAGTTATCGCTCCACACACTTTGCACCACAGTTTTCAGGAGATGCATTATTCTTTCATGATACCTAAAATATTATCTATTATAATTATACTTTTTAGTGAAGCGTGCAATCTTGGAAGCTTTGCCTCGCTTTTTCTACCCTGGCAGAATTACTGGCTTCACATCGGCATGGGAGCAAGACACTCTACGAATTTGAAAAATTGATATAGCTAGGCTATGATTTACCCGAGGGTGGTTAAATATTATTTGAGCTACAAGGCTTGTGAATAGAAGCTGATTAACCGGAAAGGAATATCTTACCGAATGGACTTATCGTTTCTGGACCGACCAGAAGCCTTAGAGGTTATCTTTCCAGTTGTCTACTCTCCTTTTTACTCTCTTTACAACCTTCAGTTCTCCTCGTCTGGTGTTCCTACTTATTCCATCGAGGTCGAAGAGGGAATTAAAATTGACTGCGGATTTTGGGTCACTGGCAAAGAATGTCCCTCCATCCTTTATTTTCATGGAAATGGCGAAACGGTAGCCAGCCATGACTGGGTTGCTCCCTTTTACAACCAAAGAGGAATAAACCTTTTTGTAGCTGATTATCAAGGGTATGGTTCAAGTAACGGAAAGCCAACTATTTCTAACATGATTGGCGATGCTCATACTATCTTTAAAGGTTTTAACGAGATAATCGAGAAGGAAGGCTTTAAGAGGAGTCTTTTTATAATGGGGCGTTCCCTGGGTAGCATGCCGGCCATAGAGCTTGCCTTTAATTATCAGGATGACATTCGTGGGCTAATTATTGAGAGTGGCACGGCTAATAATTTCCGTCGCCTATGGGATTATCTGGGGATTACCCAAAAAGTAGCCGTTTTGAGTGATGAAAGCCTGTTCCTAGACAAGGTAAAGATTAGACAAGTTCACAAGCCAACCCTTATCATTCACGGTGAATATGACCAGATTATCTCTGTCAGAGAGGGAGAGGAACTTTACGGAAATTCAGGAACTCAAGACAAGAGGCTCCTTATTATTCCCGGAGCTGACCACAACGATGTCATGATAGTGAAACAAAACCTATATTTCGACACGATTGAGAAGTTTATTAACACACATGGCTGAATAGAGGAAAAGCACTGAAGAAGACTACCGAACTGAAAGAGACCACCGAGCGTTTGGGCTACGCCCCGTTATGGAGATTGATACTCAGTTTGAGCCTGCCCGGTATGGCCTCAATGATAACCCTGACTCTTTATAATCTGGTTGATACCTTCTGGGTGTCCAAGCTGGGTTATCGGGCCATCGCCGCATTAACCATTGTTCTGCCTTACCACGTCCTAATCATGGCCATCGGGGTCGGCATCGGCATTGGCATCGGCGCCCTGACTTCACG
>DAOUZD010000104.1 GCA_030665795.1 Dehalococcoides sp. | reverse complement strand
TATGTGTATTAGCGGCGGTGGCGGCCCCCAACTTTTGAAACAGGGTATAAGGGCTAATTACGACATAAATAAGCTTGTAGAGAGAGCCAAGAAAATTGCCGGGATAAGTAAGTAAAGTGGCACTAGATACATTTAGGTGAGGGGCACCCGTGGGCGGGGGTGATTCTCACGGAAAATAGTGCCGGCTTGATTATTATCGGTGGTGGTGCTGGCCTCGAGCATGCTTTCAGGGCGCTGAGACGGTTCGTGAAGCTATCAGCCGATATTCCCGACGATAGAATAGTAACGCTCACCGGCTATGCCAGCAAACCCGGCGAGGTAAAGAGCAACCCGGCACTAATCGAGGAAGCACGGAAGCTGGGCGGGCGGATGGCAGATATATTGGCCTCGGCTCACAGCCCTAAATCGGCATAGTTGTCTTTCTTTGAGAACCAAGCCCCTTACATCAGTAGCCTGACGTTTGCTCAAATCAACAAGCTCAATCACGCATTCCGGTTTTTTGTTACCTGTCCTCACCCATTAAGTACGGCCATTGCCAGTTTGTTGCGGTTCTTTGCCTGCTGCATGGCGTGCTTTAGCGCGTTGGTCCTCTGTAAGCAATCGCTTACGCAACCTGATATTGCCAGGTGTCACTTCGATAAGTTCGTCGTCGCTAATCATGCCCAGAGCTTCTTCAAGGCTAGATTTAGCCGGTGGCGTCAACTTAATAGCAATATCGGATGTAGAAGAACGGATGTTGGTCTGTTTTTTCTCTTTGGCGACGTTGACTGCAAGGTCGTTTCCCCGGGAATTCATCCCCACTAGCATGCCTTCGTATACCGGTGTGCCCGGTTCGATGAATGTTATACCTCTTCCCTGTGCATTGTTTAATCCGTAGGTAACAGCAGTGCCATTTTCAGAAGCTACCAGCATGCCACTGCGGGTTGAAACGATGTCTCCATACCAAGGTTCATATCCCAGGAATAATGTGCTCATAATGCCATCACCCCGAGTGGCAGTCAGAAATGTGCTCCGGAAACCGATTAGGCCGCGCGTGGGGATGTGAAATTCCAGGCGTACATTACCCAGCCCGTCATTCCGCATATTGGCTAATTTAGCCTGGCGCGTGCTCAGAATTTCCATAAGTGCACCCACATATTCTTCGCGCATATCAATGGTCAGCTCTTCCACGGGTTCTATAAGCTCGCCATCTATTTCTTTAGTTATAACTTCAGGCTTTGAAATTTCAAACTCGTAATCCTCGCGGCGTATAGTCTCGATAAGTATGGCTAAGTGTAGCTCTCCTCTGCCGGATACCAGGAAGACATCAGGGGCTTCGGTATCTTGAACCTTCAGGCTGAGGTTTGTTTCCAGTTCCCGGTAAAGCCTCTCACGCAGTTGCCTTGATGTGCAGTATTTCCCTTCTCTGCCGGCGAACGGTGAGGTATTTACGCCAAACATCATTTTTAATGTAGGCTTGCCTATCTCTATACGAGGTAAAGCATCTGGCTGGTCGGGACTGGTTATGGTATCTCCGATGCTTACTGTTTCCACGCCGGTTATAGCCACAATATCGCCTGCGGTTGCCTCGTCTACTTCCGGACGCTCGAGGCCCATGAAGGTGAATACCTCGCTGACTTCATAGTTATTCTTGCTGCCGTCACTCCCGATAACAGTGACCTTATCATGCGGTCTAACGCTTCCGCGGTAAATTTTGCCGATGGCAAGTTTGCCTTTGTAGCTGCTATAGTCCAGGTTGGATACCAGCATCTGGAAAGGACCGGACTCAATGCGAGGCGGCGGAACCTTGTGTAGTATAGATTCAAACAGTGGGATGAGGTCTTCGCCGTCTTTCTTCGGGTCGATGGTAGCCGTGCCGTCTCTGGCGCTGGTATATAGTATGGGAAAATCGAGCTGGTCTGCGTCGGTGGCTAATTCCAGAAACAAGTCCTGAGTCAGGCGGACCACCTCGGCTATCCTGGAATTTTCCCGGTCTATCTTATTAATGACCACAATCGGTTTCAGCCCCTTATTCAGCGCCTGCTTCAGCACAAACCTGGTCTGGGGCATAGGCCCGTCGACGGAATCAACCAGCAGCAGACAGCCGTCTGCCATATTTATGACTCGCTCTACTTCGCCGCTGAAATCAGCATGACCCGGAGTGTCTATGATATTTATCTTCACACCTCGGTAGATTACCGCTGTGTTCTTGGCTAGAATGGTAATGCCTTTCTCCCGTTCCAGGGCATTCCTGTCAAGTATCAAATTACCCACCTGCTGGTTATCACGGAAGATTTTGCTTTGTTTCAGCATCATATCAACCAGGCTCGTCTTGCCGTGGTCTACATGGGCGATTATTACTATGTTTCTTAAATCGTCTCGATAGCTCAAGCTAATTCTCGTTTCTCAGCATTGTATAGACTTAGCAGAATACGTATTTTAGGGTATTTCACACAGCGAAAGCCAATAGACGCTTAATTTTTCGATTACAACGATAATCGCTGCTATCGGTCGATATCGCTGTAATCATTTCTGACTTTTGATTTGTCATTTACTCTGGCGTTTCCTTTTCGGCCACAAGTGGTAAAATATAAGCCAGATTCTGCATTGTAAGCTGTCACACCTTTAGCTGCGGGGGACGAGGTTTTGTTACCAGGCAAAATGTCTTTTAGGTCTGGTTACCTCATTTGGTAATATACGCCGTCGTGATTGACCTGGGGAGGGGATGTTTTTGGTGTCCGGCGCAGCAGGCACCATGTAATCAAAGCCTTGCAGTTTCCGGCGCTCCAGTGGCGTGTTGAGAATACGCTCAAGAGCGTTTATCATAGCCGTATCTTCACCGGTTACAAATGTCAGCGCATCACCGTTTTTATCAATCCGTCCGGTGCGGCCTATGCGATGAGTGTAGGCATCTGTACTGGCGGGCATGTCGTAATTAATGACATGCGAAATACTCAAAACATCGATGCCACGGGCTGCAATATCGGTGGCTACCAGGATTTTAACCGAGCCATCGCGAACGCCGTCAAGCGCAGCCTGACGCCGGCCCTGAGACAGGTCGCCCTGCAGTGAGGCTGCTCTAAAGCCCGCCCTTTTCAACTGCTGCATGATGCGCTCGGCCCGGTGCTTGGTACGAGTGAAGACGAGTACCGACTCCGTTTCAATACGGCGTAAGACTTCTATAAGCAGCGCAGTTTTGCGATGCTGATTAACCGGATACAGGGCATGTGACACCGTGGTCGCCGGTATTGTTCGGCCGATTTGAACTGTGACCGGATTATGCAGGACTTCTTTCACCAGACGTCTGATATCATCAGGCATAGTTGCCGAGAATAGGAGTGTCTGGCGCTGCGTTAGCAGACACTTCAAAATACTCCGAATATCAGGTAGAAAGCCCATGTCGAACATCCGGTCCGCCTCGTCAATTACCAAAACTTCTACATGTGATAAATCGATTGTGCCCTTCCAGATGTGGTCGAGCAGGCGGCCGGGACAGGCAACAGCTATTTCGACCCCGTGGCGCAGCCCCCGTATTTGCTGCTCCATGCTAATCCCACCATAAATGGCAAGGCTTCGCAGGCCGGTTTGCTGTCCCAGTCCAACAATAGCCTCGCATGTTTGCTCAGCCAGTTCACGCGTGGGCGAGATTATGACGGCACGGACCTGACCCCTCGGACCCTGCAATAGACGCTGCAAAATTGGCAGTACGAAAGCGGCAGTTTTGCCGGTTCCGGTCTGTGCCAAGCCGAGAACATCACGGCCCCGCATAATCGGAGGGATGGATTTAAGCTGGATAGGTGTGGGCGTAGTATATCCAAGCGCCCGTACACCAGCCATGATGCTGGGATGAAAATTGAATGTTTCGAAAGTCACCGGATGAACTCACCTCTTCTCAATAGTTGGTTAGAGCTGGGGTCATCCGAGGCTTTGGTAAATCTAAAGAAATTTAACTAAGTACGCGGTAACCTAAACTGAAACCACTGCTTCTATTGTACGCTAAAGGGGGTTTAATTGCAAAAGGCAGAAGCCTGAAAGCAAGACCACCAAAGGGGCTTTTGAAACAGGGTATAAGGGCTAATTACGACGTAAATAAGCTTGTAGAGAGAGCCAAGAAAATTGCCGGGATAAGTAAGTAAAGTGGCACTAGATACATTTAGGTGAGAGTCATCTGTCTATAGGTTTGTACCCACGGAGAAGAGCACTGGCAGTTGTGCGAAAGACCGGAGGAAAATAAAGAAACATGTGGTGCGAGGAATGTCATTGCGAGCCGAATCTGCGAGGAACAAAGTGACGAAGCAGTCAGCGAAGCAACCTAGCCTCGCCAGTTGCTACACCAGGCAGCTTTAAAAGACCGCACTACATGCTCACTACCCTCTACACGCTGTTTGGTCATCAGGTGTGAGAGTTACCTGCCTA
>DAOUZD010000063.1 GCA_030665795.1 Dehalococcoides sp. | reverse complement strand
CCAGGCGTCGAGATTAACCTATTCCTGCTTATCTTAATCGGTCTTGGTGCCGGAATTCTAAGTGGCTTTACTGGCGTTGGCGGTGCCTTCGTCGTAACGCCGGCACTGATTGTGCTTGGCTTTCCGGCTAACTTTGCCGTTGGCACCAGTTTGGCCTGGGTACTGGGCAACTCGGTTATAGGTGCCTTCAGACACAGGAAACTGGGCAATGTCGACGTGAAACTGGGATTGGTGTTCCTGGCGGCTACCATCAGTGGGGTGGAAGTGGGGGTAAGAATCCTCAACTGGGCTAGAGATATCGGTTTGGCTGATAAAGCCGTACTTTCTATTTCTATATGTATGCTACTTATGGTGGGTATCTACACATTGTCGGAAAGCATCATGAGAAAGAGAAAGCTCGATAAGATGCTTGCCCGAAAGGAAAAACTACCATCGGATATGAGGGCCACATTTTTATCGCAGAGGTTTCAAAGTATTAATATACCCCCAATGCTACATTTCGCCAGGTCGGGGGTGACGATGTCCCTCTGGATTATATCGGCTATTGGCTTCCTCGTCGGTGTGCTATCAGGTGTTATCGGTGTCGGTGGTGGGTTTATTATGGTGCCATCTCTAGTCTACCTAGTCGGGCTACCGTCCTTCATGGCAGTTGGTACCGATTTATTCCAGATTATCTTCTCGGCGGCTTACGGTTCTATCCGGCATACCATCAGCGACAACGTTATAATTTTTGCTGCTTTCATTATGGTGGTGGCATCCAGCATCGGGGTAATGTTTGGAGCATCAGTTACCCGTTATGTCCGGGGCGTATCGGTGAGAATGATATTAGGCATTTCGGCTCTTTTATTTGCCGTGGGCGCTATCCTGAAGTTATCAAGTCTTCTGCTGGAGGAAGCAGCTGCTTGGCTCCAGACAGGGTCACTAGCCGTCACCTTCGGTGGCTTGGGGTTAACGTTGATAATGATTATAGCCCTGTTTATTACAGCTCTTCGTTATCGCAGTGGCCGGCACATACCAGCCTGGGCGGAATCGCTGGTGGCTAAAGTGGATTAGAGAAGAGATGCTCCTTCTGCTCACTATACCGCATATCGTTCGGTAAGTGGCGAAGATAGGTCTCTACAAAATGACGGTTTGTTAACAAAAACTCAGATTGTTCAATAATGGATATGCTGGCTCACAGCAAGGTAAATACCATTGCACCCTCTGGCGGACTGTGTGGCGGTAATATCAATTAATAATTGCGCATCCTCCACGGTATTGTTACCTGCATGTATGCTAAAACAGCCGACGTGTGATAGAATTCCAACAAACTGGTGGCTAACTGCTAGCGTGAAAGGAGATAATATGGCTCGCGATGCTATTTTGGCTGAGGAACTGACCTACCACTATGGTGAACTGGTTGCCGTAGACCGCATCAGTTTTAATGTGGCTGAAGGCGAAATTCTGGGTTTTCTTGGCCCCAATGGCGCCGGCAAGACGACTACCGTTAAGATGCTGACCGGACAACTCAAGCCCAAAGCCGGAAAGGCAACGCTGCTTGGTATGGACATTGCCAGAAACGTCGAGAAAGTACAGGGGGAGATTGGCGTTTGCTTTGAGGAGATAAATCTCTATGAGCAGATGAGTGCCGTAGAAAACCTGAGATTGTTCGCCCGTCTGTTTGACATCCGCCAATTCGATGCTGAGGCTATGTTGAGGCGGGTTGGCCTGGCCGGTCGGGAGAAAGACCGAGTCGAGACCTATTCCAAAGGCATGAAGCAGCGCCTCATGGTAGCCCGATCATTAGTGAACCGGCCCCGTGTCCTCTTTCTTGATGAGCCCACCGCTGGGCTCGACCCAGCATCTTCTGAGGCTGTCAGGAGCATCATTCTAGAAGAACGTGAGCGAGGTGCTACCGTCTTTCTCACCACTCACGACATGATGGAAGCCGATAAGCTCTCCGACCGCGTAGCCTTTATGAATCAGGGTAAGATTGTCGCCCTTGATACACCACACAACCTCAAGCAGCAATATGGCAAGCGAGCACTTAAAGCTAAAGTCACAACCGAGAGTGGTGAACTTGAGGAACGCGAAGTCACTCTGGATACTCCAGAGACACCTAGTGCTGTCCAAAAGCTCTTTGCCCAGGATAAGGTAGTCACTGTCCATAGCGAGGAGGCTACTCTGGAGGATATCTTCATCAAGATTACGGGACGGGGGCTCACCGAATGAATTGGCGCATAATAGGCACCCTGGTCTCTAAAGACCTCTCCCTTTTCTTCAGAAAAAAGTTTATCATGGCTTTAACTGCCCTTGGTCTCGTCTTCTATCTGGTCATCTATTTTGTCATGCCGAGTTCGGTTGACGAAAACCTGAAGATCGGACTCTACGCACCAGTAATACCTCCAGTCTTTGAGCAGGTACAGGAGGAAGGTCTGGAAATTGAGGTGGTTGAATCCGAGGAGGCACTCAAGGAGGCAGTGGCCGAGGGCCAATATATAGCCGGTGTGGTGCTCCCGGCAGACTTAATGGAGAAGTTTCAGTCGGGGCAGAAACCCAAGATCATTCTATATTTCACTCCGGACGCGCCAGAGGAGATAAAAGATGCTGTTGAGGTTCTAATCAAGGAATTGGCCTACCTGCAGACAGGGCAAACCCTGGCCATAGACATATCCGAGGAGATACTGGGGCCGGACATGGTAGGTATGCCGATACCGCCGCGTGACCGCCTGCGTCCCCTCCTGGCTATCCTCATCATCATGATGGAAATGCTGGGCCTGGCCAACCTGATAAGTGAGGAAGTGGAGCGACGTACCGTCCACGCCCTGCTGGTTACCCCTATGACTGTTATAGACCTGTTTGTGGCCAAGGGTATCACCGGCGTAGGCTTGGCCTTTGTTCAGGCGGTGCTGTTCATGAGTATTGTCGGCGGTATGAGCAGGCAGCCATTGATAATCCTGGTGGCTCTGCTGCTGGGAGCAGTGCTGGTTACCGGAGTCGGCTTTATCATCGCGGCCGTGAGTAAAGATTTCATGTCGGTGCTGGGCTGGGGTGTTCTCAGCTTCATCATATTGCTAATACCTTCATTCAGCGTTATAGCTCCCGGTGCTATTACCGGCTGGATTAAAATCCTTCCCTCTTACTACCTCGTCGATACAGTACATCGGGCAGCGAACTTTGGCTCCGGCTGGGGTGATGTCGGGATTAACCTGCTCATACTCCTTGGTTTCAGTCTGGCTATACTCTGGATTGGTATTACGGTACTGAGGAGGAAGTTTCAATGAGTCTCAAACGGGTGAGAATTCTGCTGGGCAAGGAGTTCCTACACGGCCCCAAGAATTATATCTTTATTTTCTCCATCGTAGCCCCGATTGTCATTTCACTCTTTTTTTCATTAATCTTTGGCACCCTGTTCAGTGAGAAAGCCAAGCTCGGAGTTGTCGACGAAGGCAGCTCTCAGTTGGTACCCATGGCCCAGGAACTAGATTCATTGGTCACCAGGGAGTATGGCACTGTTTCTGAGATGAAACAGGCGGTTGAGACTGGTGCCGTTGATATCGGCATTGTCCTTCCCTCTGGTTTCGATAGTTCTGTTATGCAGGGAGAGCGGATAGAAATTACGGCCTATGTCTGGGGAGAAAGCCTGGCCAAAAACCGCACCATCATAGGAGTGACTATAGCCGACCTGGTAAGAGAACTGACTGGCCAGGAAGCTCCTATCGAAATGGAGTCTATTACCTTAGGTGACGGAGAAAGTATTCCCTGGAATGACCGTCTGCTTCCATTCATAGTGCTCATGGCTGTGTTCCTGGGAGGGCTAATGTTACCGGCAACCTCGGTAGTAAATGAGAAAGAGAAGAATACACTCGAGGCGCTGGTGATAACCCCAACTACTATTGGGGACGTTTTTCTATCGAAAGGAATACTTGGCTTCATTCTCAGTCTGTTTATGGGCATCTTAATCCTGGTTTTGAACCAGGCCTTTGGTACCGAACCGTTGTTGCTGACTATGGTGCTGGCGCTCGGTGCCATAATGGCGGTTGAACTCGGTATGATACTAGGGGCTTTAGTGAAGGACTTCACCACCCTGTTCGCTGTTTGGAAATTCGGCGGAATTTTGCTCTTCGCCCCGGTTTTTGTCTACCTGTTCCCCCAAATTCCGGAATGGATTGGCAGAATATTTCCCACCTATTACCTTATCCAGCCAATCGTCGAATTAAGTCAGCAGGGCGGTGGCTGGCCCGACATTGCTATAAACGTTTTCATTCTCATCGGGCTGGACCTGATTCTGATCGCTGTGGTGATGCTTACACTAAGGAGGGTCAAGCAGTACGCGACTTAGGGCGTGTTATCATAGACGCAACCGTACGCACTACCAGCTGCACAAGCTATTATTAGAATACCTGGTCATACAATATAGCGAAAAGTATAACGTTTGATTTCTCGGCTAGTGATAAGAATGCGCTCCTATAGCACAAGCGGGAGTTTATCTCACTATAGGGAATGAAGTAACATTCTCAATTGCATATGTGGTAAGTCAGGTAGTAGCATCTATCCATGGTTAAATTGGTGCGTCGACAAATACTGTAGTGCCCTTGCCTAACTCAGACTTCAGCTTTAAGCTACCGCCGAGTAACTGCACTCGCTCCTGCATCCCGGCCAAGCCCAGCTTGCCTGTGTATGGCAAAGCCCCAAGGCTTTCTGGAATTTGAAAGCCTATGCCATTATCGCTTATAGTAACCATTATCTTGTTCTCTTCAAACTCGACCTTAACCTCAGCCTTTGAGGCTTGGGCATGCTTTGCCGTATTCCTCAGTGCCTCCTGAACAATGCGGAAAAGCAACAATTCTGTTTCCTGATACAACCTCCGCTCACTACCAACCACCTTTAAACTGGCTTCTACCCCATATTCACTTTTGAGTTCCTCAGTTACCCATTCCAGTGCCGGAAGCAAACCTAAATCGTCAAGGATGGAAGGTCTTAGGTCACGACTGAAGTGACGCACCTCCTGCAATATATCCCTGATCTGCTCATGGAAACCCCAGAGAGCCTTAGCCTCCCTTACTGGCAGTTTTGCCTTTTCACTTAGCAAGTTCTCCAATTGATGAAGCAGGGCGATAAGAGTTTGAGCGGTACTATCATGAAGCTCGCGAGCGATACGTTTCCGCTCCTCCTCTTGAGCTTTGGTAATCTCCTGCAAATAATAACGTAGATTCTTCTCTGCATTCTTTCGTTCAGTAACATCTTCCAAGGTCTCTATTGCGCCTATTATTTCTCCATCATTATCCCTGATGGGACTTGCTGTAAAATGAAGCCACTTTCCGTCCCTCCCCAGGTCTAGAAACAAATCCTCAGCTTCATAGGCACCATCAACCAAGCGACTCCTCTCGCATCCATCTCGATAATATGCTCCAATCTCATCGGCAGGTGCTCCCTCCACTATTAAGTCAGCCATAACTGGTCGCTTTTCAGTGTAAAATGCCCTCCATTGTCCATCCGTGCCGACTATTTCCTCCTTTTCTATGCCGGTAAGAGCTTCAATCGCCGTGTTCCAGTGGGTGACTTTACGCTGCTTATTGATTGCAAATATTGGAATTGGGGAACCATCAATAATCTTAGTGAGCATCTCCTCTACACTCTTTCGCTG